>NZ_RCDI01000008.1 GCF_003675875.1 Halostella limicola
CGAGACCGAGGAACTCCGCGACCGGATCATCGAGGGCGTCGAGGACGCCATCGGCCCGATCGCTCGTCCCGAACAGGTGATCTTCACGCCCGAACTCCCCAAGACCCGCTCGGGCAAGATCATGCGCCGGCTGCTGGAGGACATCGCCAACGAGGACGAACTCGGCGACACCTCCACCCTCCGCAACCCCGACGTCGTCAGCGACATCCAGAACAAGGTCCAGAGCGACTGACCGGCCGCGACGACCGCGGAACCGCGGTCCACCCTCCGTCCGGTCAAGCGTCCGGATAGCGGTCCGAGACCAACGCCATGAGAAGCAGGATGACTCCGAGCGAGAGGCCGACCATGACGGCGCCGTAGACGGCGAAGTTCAGTGGTGTGATCTCGAAGACGAACGGGCCGAACCCGGCGTTGTCCGGAACGCCCTCTTTCACCGGTAAGACGAGGCCGACCATCGCGCCGAACAGGGCGGCCAGTCCGACGATGGCGGCGTAGAGACCGAGCACCATCCGACGACCGCCGATGCGACCGCGCACGGACGTTTCCATGGCCGGCGCTAGGGCGGGGAACGGTTAGGCTTTTGCGCTCTCCGTCCGAAACGCGCCCATGAGCGAGAAGGAACTCCTCGGGATCGTGCTCGGCGTGATCGCCGTACTGATGTTCGCGATGGGGATCATCCTGGTCCTCGGCTGACCCGCGCTCGAACCGGTCGAGCGCGCTGGCGGTGCCTCGGCGAAAAAAGCGGCGGTGCCCGACGGCCCGCGGCGCCGTCAGCGCTGCAGGACGAACGAGACGTCGACGGTCGTCCTGTAACTCTGGATCTGTCCGTCCTCTACCTCGGCCGTCTGCGAGGTGATCTCGATGCCGCTTATCTCCTCGAGCGTCTCGTCCGCGTCGTCCAGTGCGCTCTGCGCCGCGTCCTCCCACGACTCGGTCGAGTTACCGACCAGTTCGATGACCTTGACTGTGTCTCCCATGGTGCCCGCGGAGGTTCAACGTTGGTCGTGATGTATCTACGGTCCCCTCCGTCAGCTGACCTCTCGGGTTGCGTCAGCGGTCCCGTTCGTCGTTCTCGTCGCCGCCCTCCGACGCCCGGGGAAAATGGTCAGCGAGGAACGTTCGCACTGTCCGGGTGAAGAACTCGGGGTTGTCGAGGTTGGAGGCGTGCCCCGCGTCCGGCACCGTTCGGAGGACGGCATCGGGGATCTCGTCGCGCAATTTCTCCGCGTGTCGGCGGAGAAACGGCGCTTCGTGCTCGCCGCGGAGGACCAGCGTCGGCACCGCGACGGCGGACAGGTCGACCTCCGTCTCGTGAAAGGCGGCGACCGCGCGGATCACCTTGGCGAACTCGTCGGTCTCCATCTTCGGACCCTCGGCCCGGAGCCGCTCGATCTCTCCGTAATCGCCGCTGACGCCCCGCCCCGAGATACGCTCCTGAAGCCACACCATGGCTTTCTCGACCCGCTCGTACCCGACGAGTCGCACCGGCGGGATCGCGGCTCGCAGCATGACTACCCGCTGCAACCACTCCCGCCGGTCGAGCAGTTCCGGCGCGAAGGTGTCGGCGAGGACGAGGCCGGCGAGCCGGTCGGAGTGGCGGGCCGCGTACGCCTGCGCGATGCACCCGCCGGTCGAGAGCCCGCAGAGGACGAACCGGTCGAGGTCGAGGGCGTCGACGAGCGCGGCGAGGTCGTCAGCGAACAGGTCGACCGAGTAGGCCTCCCTGGCGGAGCCGCCGGTCCGGCCGTGCCCGCGAACGTCGTAGGCGATCGCGGTGTAGTCGTCGCTCAGAGCGTCCACCTGCGGCCGCCACTGTGAGTGATCGAGGACAGCGCCGTGGGCGAACACGACCGGCGGACCGGTGCCGCGTCGCTCGTAGTACGTGTCGATGTCGTTCGTTCGGACGGTCGGCATGCGTCGCCTACGCGCCCGGAGAGGATAACGTCACCCGTGTGTGAAAGGAGCGAATCGCGCGGAGAGAAACTACGCGGGGAGAACTAGTTCTCGTCGGCGTCGGAGCGGACCTCGCCGCCGTCAGTCAGCGCTTCCTCCTCCTCGCCGCCGTCGGTGGCGATGGAGGTCTCCAGCTTCCGTTCGAACCAGTCCCACTCGCGACCCTTCATACCGTCCTCTTCGAGGTTCCACGGGTCGCCGGTCTCGACTTTCGGCCCGTCGTAGTAGGAACTGGCCATGTTCCAGAGCCAGATGACCTGTCCGACCAGCAGCAGGACCGCGCCGGCGGTGGCGGCCTGGTGTAGCAGGGTGATGACCTCGACCGGACCGACCGAGAGCCCGCTGTAGGTGGCGTAGCGCCGGGTGAAGCCGGCGTAGCCGAGCAGGATCATGGCGAAGAACGTGACGTTCGTGCCGATCATCGAGAGCCAGAAGTGCCACTTCGCGAGCGTCCGCTGGTACCAGCGGCCGGCGTACATCGGGTACCAGTAGTAGAGGCCGGCGAAGCCGGCGAACGCGATGGCGCCCATGACGATGTAGTGGAAGTGCCCGACGACGTAGTAGGTGTCGTGGAGCACGAGGTCGACGGGGATGGCGGCGAGGAACACGCCGGTGACGCCGCCGATGATGAAGTTCGAGACGAACCCGATGCAGAACAGCATCGGCGTGGTGAGCCTGAGGTTGCCGTTCCACATCGTCGTGATCCAATTGAACGTCTTCACGGCGCTCGGGATGGCGATGGCCAGCGAGACGGCCATGAAGCTGGCGCGGAGCCGCGGGTCGATGCCCGTCGTGAACATGTGGTGGGCCCAGACGCCGAAGCTCAGCACGCCGATGGCCAGCGTCGAGTAGACGACGAACTTGAACCCGAACAGCTTCCGGCCCGCGAAGCGCGGCAGGACGTAGCTGATGATCCCCATCGGCGGGAGGACGAGGATGTACACCTCGGGGTGGCCGAAGAACCAGAACAGGTGCTGCCAGAGGATGGTGCCCCCGCCCTCCGCGGCGAAGAAGGTCGTCCCGAAGTTCCGGTCCAGCAGCAGCATGATGATCGCGCTACCCAGCAGCGGGAACGCGAAGAGGATGAGCCCCGACTGGGTGAGGATCGTCCACGAGAAGATGTCGAGGTTGCTCCAGCCGACGTCCTCGCCGCGCTCGGTGAAGATGGTCGCGATGAAGTTGATCGCGCCCATCGTCGCCGAGACGCCGGTGAGGTGCAGACCGAGCAGCATCAGGTCGTTCGCGGGGTTCGTCTGCTCGGCCGACAGCGGCGGGTACATCGTCCAGCTCATCGCGGAGCCGCCCGTGATGGCGTCGGCGAAGGGCGCGAGGAAAAAGCCCGCCCAGATGAGCAGCGCGCCGGGCGGCAGCAGCCAGAACGCGATGGCGTTGATCCGCGGGAACGCCATGTCGTCCGCGTCGATGAACAGCGGGACGAAGTAGTTCGCGAACGCCGCGAGGATCGGCGTCCCGAACAGGAACAGCATCGTGATGCCGTGACTCGTCAGCAGGGCGTTGTACGTCTGCGTGCCCGGGAGGACGGCGATGTCCGCCGTCACGAGCTCGGCTCGCATCAGGAACGCGGCGAGGCCACCCCAAGCGAACGCGATGACGGCGTAGGTGCCGTAGAGAATGCCGATGTCCTTGTGGTCGACGGTCGTGAACCAGCGGATGATCCCCCCTGGTTTCTCGTGGTGTGCGTGTCCAGTTTCGTCGCCGACGGCTCCGCCGCCCGCGAGCGGCGTGTACGAGCGCCAGTCCTCGAGGCGCGTGAGCCACACGGCGACCCCGAGAAGCAAGGCGCCCATCAGCACCGTCAGCGCTATCTGCCCTTCCATTGCCATAAGCGACCGTGAGGCTTCGAGGATTAAGAAAGGGTCGGTTCCACCTTTGGCGGGCGATTAGTCTCCAACCGTTACGAGTGTCTTCCCGTACACGTTCGGTCGCCGCGAGCGGCGGAGTCGGACGTCGCTTCGGACCGCCTGTGGCGATTCAGAATCGGAGAGCCTCGGACTGACTGGGGTACCGTCGTAAAACGATAGACGCGAACGCGAGCCGAAACGCAGCGCTACGAAGAGGAACGAAGGGAGGAAAGGAGTGCTACGACCGGCCGTCGTCGGGAGTCACTCGCCGTGCTCGTCGCCTTCGCGCTCCAGCTCGTCGGTCGCGATGAGCTTGCCCGAGTAGTACGTCAGGAAGGACAGGCTCACCATCATCGTGACGACGATGCCGAGCTGGAGCAGCGAGTAGGTGCTGTCCCAGCCGAAGGGGTTGAAAAGCGTGAACGCGCCGAGGAAGAACACGAGGATGCCGAGGGGGATCACGTTCACGGTCAGGTCGAGGATCGTCTCCCGGTCGAAGACGTTGCGTGACATGTTGCCGGACGTTCGAGTCCGAGCGCAAATAGATTATCGATCTAATACCGGGGATCGGCGTTCGCGGTGGTCCAGTACTTGCCGACCACGGCGCCGACCACGGCGAGCCCGCCGGCGATGGCGATCGAGACGCCGCGCAGTCCGATGCTCCCGGCCGAACGCGTGCTCTCCGCGACGCTGTTGAGCGCGAACGCGCCGCCGCTGTACGAGAAGAGGGCCGCGCCGATGAGCACGAGCGCGACGCCGAACCCCGCGAGCAGCGGCCAGGGGCTCTCGACGTACCCCGTTTCGCGGATGATTCCGACGAGGCTCCCGACGAGCAGGAGCAGGCCGCCGACGGCGACGGGCGCGAGCGGCCAGAAGATACCCACTTCGGCGATGGCGATGCCGAACGCGACGAGCATCGGCCACGGGCTCGACATCCGATACTGGTCGCTGAGACCGGGCTGTTCGTCCATGGCGGCAGTAAGGCGCGGCCCTTTAGAAACCCCACGGAACGGGTCGCGGGCGGCAGCCTTTACCCGCTCCGTCGTCTATGAATTTCCATGACAGAAGTACGAGTGGCCGGCGTCGGCGTCACCGAGTTCGGGACCGTTCCCGAGCGAACGGGGAGAGACCTGTTCGGGGCCGCGAGCGACGAGGCGTTCGCGGACGCGGACGTTTCCCGGTCCGACGTGGAGTCGCTCCGATACGGGAACTTCATGGGCGAACTCGCGGAACGACAGGGACATCAGGGACCGCTGATGGCCGAAGCGGCCGGGGTGAGGGCGCCGGCAACCCGATACGAGAGCGCCTGCGCGTCCTCCAGCGCGGCGCTCCGGTCGGCGGTACGCGATATCCGGAACGGCGAGGAGGACGTGGTCCTCGTCGGCGGCGCGGAGCGAATGACGAACCTCGGGACGGCGGGCGCGACGGAGGCGCTCGCCATCGCGGCCGACGAGCTGTGGGAGGTCCGGCAGGGCGTGACGTTCCCCGGCGCGTACGCGCTGATGGCGCAGGCCTACTTCGACGAGTACGGCGGCGACCGGGAGGACCTGGCGCACGTCGCGGTGAAGAACCACGACCACGCCGTCGGCAACGAACTCGCGCACTACCAGGACCCGATCGACGTCGAGGACGTGCTGGAGGCGCCGCCGGTGTCGGAGCCGCTGGGACTGTACGACTCCTGTCCGATCAGCGACGGCGCGAGCGCGCTGGTGCTCGTCAGCGAGGACTACGCCGAGGCGAACGGCGTGGACGCCCCCGTCGCGATCACCGGGTCGGGGCAGGGCGGCGACGACATGGCCCTGCAGGACCGCGAGTACCTCGCCCGAACGCCGGCGACCGACCGCGCCGCCGAGGAGGCGTACGACGACGCGGGGATCACGGCCGACGACGTGGACTTCGTCGAGGTCCACGACTGCTTCACCATCGCCGAGGTGCTCGCGCTGGAGTCGCTCGGCTTCTACGAGGTCGGCGAGGGCATCGGCGCGGCGCGGCGCGGCGAGACGACCGCGGACGGCGACCTCCCCGTCAACCTCTCGGGCGGCCTGAAGGCGAAGGGCCACCCCGTCGGCGCGACGGGCACCGCGCAGGTGGCCGAGATAACGAAACTCCTCCGGGGCGATCACGTCAACAGCGATGCCGTGGCAGGCGGCTCCGTCGGCCTCGCGCACAACGCGGGCGGCACGGTGGCGAGCTGTCTTGTTCACGTCGTCGAGGAGGTCGGAGCATGAGCGCCGACCCCACTGGCGCGCGCGACGAGGGGTTCGACGACTTCGTCGACGCCGTCGCGGCGGGCGAGGGCTACTACCTGCAGTGCGAGAACGGCCACGGGTCGGTGCCGCCGCGGCAGGTCTGTCCCGACTGCGGGAGTTCGGCCCTGTCGGAGACGCCGCTGCCCGATGCCGGCGAACTACAGACCTACACCGTCACGCACGTCGCCACGCCGGCGTTCAGCGAGGACACGCCGTACGTCACGGCCATCGCGTCGTTCGGTCCGGTCCGGATCACCGGGCAGTTGCGGGACGCCGAACCGGAGGAACTGGAGCGCGGGATGCCGGTCGAGCTGACGACCGCGCAGTCGGCGACGACGGGGCGGCGTCTACTCGCGTTCGATCCGCGGTAGCGCCGCCCGGACGGCGTCGAGGAACTGGTCGGGGTGCTCGGCGTGGGGCAGCAGGCGCGCGTAGTCGACCACGACGAGCCGGGCGTCCGCGGCCTCTGCGAGGTCGCGTCCCGCCGAGAGCGGGTTGACCTCCGCCTCCCGCCCCCAGACGAGCGTCACGGGGACGTCGAGGGCGGCGAGTTCGGCTTCGAGGTCCATCTCGGGACCGAGGAAGCCGCTGAGGAACGACGCCGGCGCGTAGCGCGCCCCCGGCTGGTGGGCGCTCTGCCACTGGTACTCGATCTCCTCCTCGGGGACGTTCGACGCGTCGTAGTAGCCGTGGTCGGCGCCGAAGTACCGTATCGAGGGCTTGCTCGCGAGGAGGTTGAACGCGGCGGTGCCGACGAGCGGCAGCCGGAAGAGCAAGCGCCGACCCGCGTCGCGGTCGCCCATCGAGTCCGCGCTGGGGCAGACGAGCACGAGCCGGGAGACGTCTGTCCGACCGGCGGCGCGGACGGCGTACGCCCCGGTCAGCGACGAGGCGACGACCGTCGCGTCCGCGGTCAGGTCCGCGAGGAAGTCGGCGACGAACGACTCGTACAGCGACGCCGAGTAAAGCAGCGGCGGGCGGTCGGACCGGCCGAACCCTGGCAGGTCGGGCGCGAGGACGTGGTGGTTCTCGGCGAGGCGGTCGAAGACGGCGTCGAACTCCCTGCTCGACCCGGCGAGGTTGACGCCGTGGAAAAGCGCCACGTCGGGGTCCTCGGGGTCTCCCGCCTCCGTGTAGGCCACGTCGATACCCCGCCAGCGGTAGGTGCCCTGGTCACCCGGAAGCGGCGGATCGAGCGGGTCGGCCCGCCGGGCGAGCGCTGCGTTCGCGAGAGCCGTCGCGCCAAGACCGCCCGCGGCAGCCGCGGCGAGTCGTCGGAGCTTCATACGCTGTCATACTACTGCCAGAAACTTAAGCGGACGCTCACCGGCGCTCGTCGAGACAGTCCTCGATGGGAGCGACGACGTCGTCGGCGATGGCGTACGGGTCCGTCTCGCCGGCGCGGACGGACTCGACCAGCGCGTCGATGCCGCCGCGGCGGTCGAGTTCGCGTTCGAGCAGGCCGCTTGCGTCCTCCCGCAGGAGCAGCCGGATCTCCTCGGCGGTGCGCGTGCGCGCCTTCTCGTCCAGACGACCGCTCTCGGACATGTACTCGCGGTGAGCGGCGAGCGCGTCGATCAGGTCGTCGACGCCCGTCGCGTCCGTGGCGACCGTCTCGACGACGCTCGGCGTCCAACCGGCCTCGTCGTCCTCATCGTCGTCGGCTCCGGCCTCCGCGTCGCCGAGCGCGTGCTGGTCGGGGCCGTGGTGGCCGCCCCCGCTCGCCGGCGACCCCGTGTCGCCAGCTAGCTGGATCATCTCCTTCAGCTCCTGCACCGTGCGGTCCGACCCGGGCAGGTCGGCCTTGTTCACGACGAACACGTCGCCGATCTCCAGGATGCCGGCCTTCAGCGTCTGGACCTCGTCGCCGGAGCCGGGCGGGACGAGGACGGCGACGGTGTCGGCGGTCCGGACGATGTCGATCTCGTTCTGTCCGGCCCCGACCGTCTCGACGATGATCTTGTCCTTGCCGAACGCGTCGAGCGCCTTGACGGCGTCCGCGGTCGCCGTGGAGATGCCGCCGAGGTTGCCGCGGGCGCTCATCGACCGGAAGAACACGTCCATGTCGCCGACGTTCGACGCCATGCGGATGCGGTCGCCGAGCACCGCGCCGCCGGTGTACGGCGAGGACGGGTCGACGGCGATGACGCCGACGGTGTGGCCGCGGTCCCGATACGTCTCGGTCAGCTTGTCGACGAGCGTCGACTTCCCGGCGCCGGGACTGCCGGTGACGCCGATCACCTCGGCGTTCCCGGTGTGTTCGTACAGCGCGGAGACGAGGTCCCGGTAGCCGGGCTCGCGGTTCTCGATCTTCGTGATGGTGCGCGCCAGCGCCCGCTGGTGCCCGTCCAGCAGGTCGTCGACGAGTCCGCGTACGTCGGCGCTCATCGTTCGGGGACGTTTTCGCGGACGAACTGGATAGTCTCTTCCATCTTCGTGCCGGGACCGAACACCTCCGCGACGCCCATCTCCTTGAGATCCGCCTTGTCCTCGTCCGGGATGACGCCGCCGACGAGGATCAGGGTGTCCTCGAACGCGTCGTACTCCTTCAGCCCCTCGATCACCTTGGGGACGAGCGTGTTGTGCGCCCCCGAGAGGATGGAGATGCCGAGGACGTCGACGTCCTCCTGAACCGCCGCCTGCACGATGTCCTCGGGCGCCTTGTGGAGCCCGGAGTAGATCACTTCGAAGCCGGCGTCGCGGAACGCCCGCGCGATGACGTGCGCGCCGCGGTCGTGACCGTCGAGACCGACTTTGGCGACGAGACATCGGATGGACCGCTGCGTCTGGTCGACGCTCATGGGCGTGGCTTCCACGCCCGACAGTTTGACTCTAACGGTAATTCCTGATGGACGTTTGCCCGGCCTCGTTCTCTCCGCGTCCGCGGATCGACGCGTCGTGAAAACGGGAGGTGATCGTGCTTCACGCGTCCGTTCCGGGGTGAACCTCTCATCAACCATTAACGAACGCGGTCGGCGAAACAGTCACTGTTATTACTGTGTGGTCGCTGCAGTCCGGTAAGCGCGGGGATCCGACGGAAGGGTGGTACGCGGACGGTCGCCGCCGAATCGCGCGACGGAGAAAACCATGTCAACCGAAGCCACAACGGAGTTGATCTCCGAGGCAAGTGAAGTCGCGGCGGGAGTCGCCGACGAGACCGTGCTGTACGAAGTTCTCAGCGATCCCCAGCGGCGCCACGCGCTGGCGGCGCTGCGAAGGTGCGGCGGAACGCTCGCCCTCGCGGACCTCGCGATGGAGGTCGCTCGGATGGAGGCAGACGACGAGACGGCGTTCTCGAAGGAGTACGCCCAGCGTGTCGAGATAGCGCTGTATCACAACCACGTTCCGCGGATGACCGACGCCGGGGTCGTGGAGTTCGACGAGGAGCGACGCGTCGTGCGCCTGCACGAGGACGTGCTGGCGTAGCCCTTTTTCAGTCCGTCCGCGGGATCGCGTACGCGCCGACGACGAAGCTGACCAGCGCGAGCGCCGCGAGTATGGCCGTGTCGGTCGCGGGCGAGGCGCCCGAGAACGTCGCCGCGCGGACGCCGCGCGAGAAGTACGTCAGCGGTAGGAGGTCGATCAGCGGCAGCGCGTACGACGGCAGGAGGTCGGGGGTGACGAACGTCTCGGCGAGAAACAGCATCGGGAGCGCGATGGTGTTGCTCGCGGCGACGACGCCGTCCTGCGAGTCGGCGGCGCGGCCGAGCATCGCGCCGATGCCGCAAAACAGCGCCACGCCGAGCGCGACCAGCGGGACGAGCCACGGCGAGAGGGCGAACTCGGCGTCGGTGATGAGCGCGATGACGCCCAGAAGCAGCGCGCTCGCGATGCCGATGATGACCGCGTTGACCAGCGTGTGCGCGGCGAGCCACTCCGCGCGGGTCAGCGGCGTCGTGGCGAGCTTCTCGAAGCGGTTGCCCTCGCGGTGGCGCGCGACGGTGCTCCCGACCCTGGAAAGCGGCGTGAACAGCACGACGACGGCGAGGTAGCCCGGCACGTAGTAGCCCGCCGGCTCGGTGAACAGGCCGGCGCCGGTCGGGTCGGTCCGCACGAGCGCGCCGAAGATGACGATGAGGATAACGGGGAAGAAGAAGGTGAAGAACACGGCGGTGCGCCGGCGGACGAACGAGCGCCACGCGGCTCCCGCCTCGGCGCCGACCCGCGCGAGCGCCCCCATCAGCGCTCACCTCCGGTCTCCGCCGCCGCTTCGCGGTCGGTCGCCGCCTCCGCTCTCGTTCCGCTCGCCGCCTCCGCGGGCGCGGCTCCGGGCCGGCGCGCGTACCGGTCGCCGGTGAGTTCGAGGTACACGTCCTCCAGGTCGGGCTGGGTCCACGTGAGTTCGCTGTAGCCGACGCCGGCCTCGTCCAGCGCGCGCACGACGCCGCCGATGTCGGCCGGCTCGACGCCGCGGACGACGAGTTCGCCGTCGCGGGACTCCGTCCGGAAATCGATGCCGGAGAGCGCGTCGGCGCCCGCGTCCGTCGCGATCACGAGGCGGCGCTCGCCGCCGTGCTCCCGGACGAGGTCGGTGGGGGTCCCGACGGCGACGAGTTCGCCGTCCGCGAGAAAGCCCACGCGGTCGGCGACGCGCTCCGCCTCGGTCATGTCGTGGGTCGTGAGAAACACCGTCGCGCCGCCGGCGGCCAGGTCGCCGATCTGCTCCTGGACGGTGCGCCGGCCCGCGGGGTCGATGCCGGTCGTCGGCTCGTCGAGGAACAGCGCGTCGGGGTCGTTGACCAGCGCGACGCCGAGGCAGGTCCGGCGCTGCTGGCCGCCGGAGAGGTTCTCGTACCACGCGTCGGCGTCGTCGACCATCCCGACGGTTTCGAGCACGTCGTCGGTGGCGCGGGCGTCGTCGTAGAGGCCGGCGTAGTAGTCGACGAGCTCCCGCGCGGTCAGGCGGGCGGGCGGCGAGAACGACTGCGGGAGCACGCCGAGCCGGGACTCGTCGACCGCCGCGGGCGACTCGCCGAACACCGACGCCTCACCCGCGTCCGGTCGGGTCGTGCCGGTGAGCGCGCGGACGAGCGTCGTCTTCCCCGCGCCGTTCGGCCCGACGAGCGCGAACACCTCCCCCTCGGCCACCGACAGCGAGACGCCGCGCAGCGCGGCGGTCTCGCCGTACCGTTTCTCCACGTCGTCAGCGACGAGCGCGTCCATACCCGGAGGCTGTTCCGGACCGGAAGTAAGCGGTTCGATCGCCGGATGCGAGGCGGCGGGAGCACGGCCGACGCTCGCCGCGTCACTCGGCGCGGTCGTCGGCGCCATTGCCGTCGAGATCCGGGTCGAAGAGGTCCTCGACGCGGCAGTCGAAGTAGTCGGCGAGTTCGAACGCCAGTTCGAGCGACGGGTCGTACCGGTCGCGCTCGATGGCGTTGATGGTCTGGCGGGAGACGCCGACGGCCGCCGCGAGGTCGGCCTGGCTCATGTCGGCGCGGTCCCGCCGGTCGCGGAGGTCGTTGTTCATGGTCGGTATCGCACCCAGAGGTACGCGACGGCGAAGGCGGCGAACAGCCCGACGTACCCGTAGAGCGCGCCCCAGACGACCGTCGGGACGGCGTACGACGTTGCTTCCGTGAGGAGCCTCGCGGCCGACGCGCCGAGGACCAGGACGACCGCGGCCACGGTGAGGGTGAGCTGGCTCGCTCGCCGTTCGAGCGCCCGGTCCCGTTCGTCGAACAGCGAGACCGGGGAGCCCCACCAGACCGCGAGGAAGGCGAGGATGCCGACCCAGTACACCCCCTCGCTGAGGAGCGGGTAGCCGAGGTTTCTGAGCGCGAGCGCGGAAACGACCGCGGCGGCGATACTACCGAACATCAGCCGCCGGTAGCGGCGGCGGCTGGAGAGCCGATCCGTCGTCGGGGATTCCGTGGACGTCATGGGTGATGTAAAGCGTGGTTTCCGGAAAGGACGCTTTACAGTAAAGGATGCTTTACGATCTCACTTAATTCTTTCCCCGGTCTGCAGCGAGGAGAGAACCCCGAACGCCCGGCCTCACGCCAGCCCGGCGTCGCGGAGCAGGTCGGCGACGACGTGGACGTAGAGCACGACGGCGGTGAACAGCCCGACCGGCACCGACGCCGCCGCAAGCCCCGCGGTCAGCGCGCCCCCGATCAGGGCGTGGCTCAGCAGTCGCTCGGTCCGGATCTGCCCCTCGGGGACGCCAGCGAACACCTCGTCCTGCTCGGTGAACGCGAACACCGGGTCGCGGACGCAGGCCCGCAGGTGCGACCAGTCGCCCGCGTGTCGGCGCGCGACGACGAAGTGGTCGAGGTCGATGAACACCGAGAGCAACACGCCGTAGGCGAACAGCGCGGCGAGCGCGGGAAGCGAGAACGTCCCCCGGAGGGCGGCGACGCCGATGGCGGAGACGACTGCGCCGAGGAGCGCGTGTTCCCGTGAGTACATCCTACCGGCCGAACGGACGCCAGTGCAATAACGCGACCGTGGCGACGAACACCACGGTCGACAGTTCGTGGGACCACGTCGTCACCGCGAGCGCGAGCGCGGAGGAGCCGCCGAGCAGGCCCGTCGCCAGCGACGCCAGCACCGGCCAGGTGCAGCTCACGCAGGAGAGCAGGCCGAGGACGCCGGAGACGGCCGCGCCCGCCGCGTCCAGCACCGTCGCGTACACGAGGTACGCGAGCGCGAGGTAGCCGACCACCCGGTACGGCAGGAGCGCGACGGTGACGAGGTCGCCGACGTACGTCACCGCGGGGCCCCACCCGGGGATCAGCCAGGCGATCCGCGGGCCGGTCGCCGGGAGATCGACCGGGCTGAACAGGTCGCCGACGGACACCAGGCCGCCGACGGCGGCCAGCAGGACGAAGTAGCCCGCGGCGACGCCCAGCGCGATCCGCCGCTGGCGAGGCGACGCGGGCGGCGGGTCAGTGCGCAGGATCGCCCACGCGCCGACGTTGATCCAGATCAGGGCGTACGCGACGTTGAGCCATCCGTCGAGCGTGAGCCGCTGGATCTCCGGGTAGAACAGGATCGCGAGGAACTCCGTGTTCAGCACCAGCGCACCGTAGAGCAGCGTTCTCCCGTCGGGCAGCGCCGGGCGGAGCGTTCGCGTGCTCATAGGGCCAGCGAGTCGACGACGACGGCGAGCAGGAGCAGGCCGAGGTAGGCGTTCGACGCGTGGAACGAGCGCATGGCCGCGGCCTCGGTCCGCTCGCGGTGGAGGCGGATCACCGCCCAGAGGAAGACGGCGCCGAGGGCGACGCTCGTCAGCGCGTACAGCAGGCCGAGGTCGCTCACGGCCGACAGCCCCGTCGCGCCGACGAGCGTCGCGGCGAGGTAGTAGACGATCTGCTTGCGCGTCTCCGCCTCCCCGCGGACGACCGGCATCATCGGGAAGCCGCCGCGGGCGTAGTCCTCCTTGTACGCCAGCGCGAGGTTGTAGAAGTGCGCCGGCGTCCACAGGAAGATGACGCCCGCGAGCGCGAGGCCCGGGACGCCGACGGAGCCGGTCACCGCGGCCCAGCCGATGACCGCCGGCAGCGCGCCGGCCGCGCCGCCGATCACCGTGTTCTGGACCGTGTTCGGCTTCAGCACCAGCGTGTAGACGACGCTGTAGAACATGATCGCTGCGAGGCCGAGCGCGGCCGCGAGCAGGTTCACCTGCAGGAACGCCGCCAGCGAGGCGAGCGTGAGCAGCCCGCCGAACGAGAGCGCGTTCCGGACGGAGACGACGTCGGTCGCCAGCGGCCGGTCGGCGGTGCGGTTCATCTTCCGGTCGATGTCGCGTTCGAGGACGTGGTTGAACGTCCCGCTCGCGCCGATGGAGAGGACGCCTCCGAGGAGCGTCCAGACGACGGTCTCGACGGTGAGCGCCGGGCCGGCGGCCAGCGCCATCCCGGCGGCGGCGACGAGACAGAGCAGCCACATCAGCCGTGGTTTCATCAGGCGCAGGTACGCGCTCCCGTACGCCTTTGCGCGTGCGACGGGGTCGTCGGGGAGCGACGGCCGCCGCGGTTCCGGGACCGGTTCGTCGTCGACGGTCTCGGCGACGTCGACCGGCGTCCGGTCCTCCGGGGTCGCGGTCTGGGCTTCGAGCAGCCACGCGACGGCGACGACGAGGCTCCCGAACAGGGCGGTGCCGAGCAGCAGGTGGACGCCGGACAGGAGCGGCGTCGGTCCGTCGACAGCGGCGACAGCACCGAGGCCGACCTGCACCGGGTAGGCCAGGACGGCGGCGGTCACGGCGGCGCGCACGCGCCGGGGCGGATCGCCCAGCCAGGCCGCGGCGCCCGTCGCGAGCACGAGGACGCCGACGACGAGCGCCGCGAGGCGGTGACCCCAGGCGATGGCCAGGTCCGGGTCGCTCCCGTCAACGACCCACTGGCCGTGACAGGCGGGCCACGTCGAGCAGGCGGCGGCCGCGTCGGTGATGGCGGTCGTCGCGCCGACGATGATGAGCAGGTAGACGCCCATCGCCGTCGCGGCGACGAGGCCGGTGAACCGGTCGCCGGTCCGAACGGGACGGGGGTAGTTCTCTGATTCCACGTCGTGGTCCCTCTCTCCGTGAGTGTTCGTTTCCGCGCACTTAGACCCGCCGTTTCTCCGGCGCGGGCGGTCGTCTCGGCCCCGCCCTCGCCCGGAATTTCAGCAGCTATTTAACCGTGAGTTCCTAAACGTCCGGCTGTCATGAAGAGAAAGCGGATTGCCGCCGTGACGCTTTTCGGGGTGGCGTTGCTGGCGCTGGCCGCCCAGCCCGCCGCGGCCCAGGAGTCCACGACGGACAGGCTGATCAGCAACCTCAACCAGGAACTCCTGTTCGTCGCGGTGCCGATCACGCTTCTGGTCGAGGGGATCCTCATCTACACCGTGGTCCGGTTCAAGGACAACGACGACCCCAAGCCGACGCGGGAGAACCGCCGGCTGGAGATCACGTGGACGATCGCGACGGCAGTCATCCTGCTGTTCGTCGGCGTCGGCGCGTACAACGTCATGGGGGCGCAGGACGTGGTCACGACCGACCAGGCCGAACCGCAACCGGAAGACACGGAGATCAACGTCACCGCCCAGAAGTACTTCTGGACCTTCGAGTACGAGGGCGAGAACGTCACCGTCAACTCCAACCAGGGGCAGCTGGTGATCCCCGCCAACGAGAAGGTGTACTTCGAGATCGGAACGGCCGACTGGCTCCACGCGTTCCACGTGCCGGACCTCGGGCTGAAACAGGACGCCGTGCCCGGACAGCAGAACGTGATCCGGACCGAGGCGACGAACCCCGGTAACACCTATCAGGGGTACTGCGCGGAGTACTGCGGCGAGGGGCACTCCCAGATGATGTTCGAGGTTCAGGTCGTCACGCAGGAAGAGTTCGAGGAGTGGCTGGAAGAGCAGCGCTCCGAGGACTCCTAAGCGCCGCTGCACGCGCCTGAACGCGCAGCGCGCTTTCTTCTCGCTTCTCCGACGCTAGCGCCGCGGCGGCTCCCGGCGGCTCCGACGCAGTTGGATGGATTTTTGGTAGTCCAAACGAAACCTGCCGGGTATGACCGTAGCGGACGATACGACAGAGGATCACGGGCATCACTTGCCGGCAGTGGAGGACTGGCCCCAGGGGTTCGGCGAGGCCAGCTGGTGGCCGTTCGTCACCGCCATCGGCGCCGCCGGGTTCTACGTCGCCGCGGCGCTGTACCTGCTCGCCGGCGACTCGGGGCTCGTCCCCGCGAGCGCCGGCCCGGCCGCGTTCGTCGGGACCACCTTCGTCTTCCTGCTCGGCCTGTACGGCTGGGTGTACCACGCGTTCGTGAAGACGTTCTGGGAGCGCGGGGCCGACCACCAGAGCGAGAGCAAACTCCGCTGGGGGATGATCGCCTTCCTCGGCTCCGAGATCGCGACGTTCGGCGCCGGGTTCGTCTACTACTTCTTCATTCGCGTCGGCGAATGGCCGCCGGGCGAACTCCCGGGCCTGACCGGACTCGTCCTCGCTAACACGATCATCCTGATCGCGAGCAGCGTCACCATCCACTACGCGCACGTCGCCCTGCGGAAGAACAACCGCGGGCGGTTCCTCGGCCTGCTTGGCGCGACGCTCCTGCTCGGCCTGATCTTCATCGGCGGACAGGTGTACGAGTACTACGAGTTCATCGTCGTCGAGGGGCACACGCTGACCGAGAGCATCTACTGGAACGCCTTCTACGGGCTGACGGGCCTGCACGGCCTGCACGTCTCTCTGGGCGCCGTGATGCTCGGCATCGTGTTCGCCCGCGGCCTGACGGGGCAGTACTCCGCCGAGCGCCACGTCTCCGTCAGCACCGTCTCGATGTACTGGCACTTCGTCGACGTCGTCTGGGTGTTCCTCGTCGTCGTCCTGTACGCCGGCGCGACCGTCTGACGGTCGCCCGTCCCCGTTCTCACCATGGATGCAACCACGCGCCGCCGCTACCGGAGCGTCGCGGCGGCGACCGTCGTCGCGCTCGTCGCGTTCTCCGGCCGGGCGCTCGCCCACGGCGGCGCCCTCCGCGAGTCCTCCGGCGACCTGTCCGTCCCGACGTGGCTGTTCCTCGCGACCGGTGGCGGGGCGGTCGGCGCCTCGTTCCTGCTCGCCAGCCTCGTCACCGACCGGGCCCTGATCCGCCGCATCGACGAGTACGGCTCGACGCTCGGCGTCTCCCGATCTCGGGTGCTCTCCGCGCTCGGGAGCGTCGTCGGCGTCGTCGGCCTCACCGCAGTCCTGTGGTTCGGGTTCCGCGGCCCGGTCGACCCGTTTCGCAACCTCGCGGTGCTCGTCGTGTGGGTCGGCTGGTGGGCGGGCTACGTGATGTCCGTCTACCTCGTCGGTGACACCTGGCCGGCGGTGAACCCGTTCCGCACGGTCGTCGAACTCCTGCCGTCGCTCGGTCTGGACTACCCGGAGCGCCTGGGCGCGTGGCCGAGCGTCGCCGGGCTGGTCGCGCTCATCTGGGTCGAGGTCGTGAGCCCGCTTGCAGACGAGCCGCGACTGCTCGCGCGCGTCGTCGCCGCCTATACCGTCGTGACTGTCGTCGGCGGCGTCCTGTTCGGCGCGGAGCGGTGGTTCTCGACGGTCGACCCCGTCTCGCGCGTGTTCGACTACTACGGCCGCGTCGCCCCGGTCGCGCGCACCGACGACGGCCTCGAACTCCGCCTGCCCGGCATGGCCCTGACGGAGGCTCGCGGCGTCACCGGCGCCGACGAGGTGGCGTTCGTCGTCGCCGTCCTGTGGGTGACCACGTACGACGGCCTCGTCACGACACCGGCCTGGGGCGACGCGGCGCGGTGGCTGGTCGAGGCCGGACTCCCGCCGATGGCGGTCTACGTCGTCGCGCTGCTCGGCGGGTTCGGGCTATTCTACGGCAGCTACGTCGCCGCCTCCCGGGCGTCACGGGGGATCGCGGACACGTATCTCACCGCGGGCATGCTCGCCCGGCGGTTCGCCCCGCCGCTGTTGGCCATCGCCGCCGGCTACCACCTCGCGCACTTCCTCGGGTACTTCGTCCGCCTCTCGCTGCCGCTCGCGAGCGCGCTCGCCGCGCCGTTCTCGCCGCCGGACGCGCAGCTGTTCGTCCTGCCGAGCTGGTTCGGCGGCGTCGAACTCGCGTTCGTCCTGATCGGCCACCTCGTCGCCATCTGGGTCGCCCACGCGACCGCCTACGACGTCTTCCCGAGCCGCCTCCAGGCCGTCCGGAGTCAGTACCCCTTCATCCTCGTCATGGTCGTCTACACCATGGTCAGCATGTGGATAGTCGCGGAACCGAGCGCCACGCCCCCGTACCTATGAGCACCGACACGCACCCCGACGCACCGGCCGACGACGCCGACGCGACGACGGCGGTCCCGCCCGGCGAGACCACCCACGACTGCCCGTACTGCGGCCGCCCGTTCAGCGACCCGGAGTACCGGACGCTCCACGTCGGCCTCGACCACCACGAGGAGTGCACCGAGGCGGAGCTGGAGGCGTTTCAGGACGCCTACCGAGAGGAGGGAGAGGAGATACGGCTGTTCAGGCTGAAGGCGATCGGCGCGCTCGTCCTGCTTTACTTCGGGTTCCTGTTCACGTACTCGTTCGTGACGTGACGGCCCGCGCGGACGCTTCGCCCGTCAGTAGCTATTTACCGTCGCTGGCCGCAGGCTCTGCACGATGAGGGGCGCGCCCGATCACTGCACGTCCTGCGGCGGGGCGCTCTCCGGCGTCGACCCGCCGACCGTCTTCCGGTGCGACGCCTGCGGGGAGTACGCGTTCCGCAACCCCACGCCGAACGCCCGGGTCGTCGTCCTCGACGGCGACAGCGTCCTGCTCGTCGAGATAGCCGACGAGGCACGCATCGAGGACCCGCCGTACGACGCCGAGAGCGAGTGGATGACCCCGGGCGGCGCGGTGGAGGTCGGTGAGCACCCCGACGAGGCGGCCGCGCGGGAACTGGCCGAGGAGACGGGACTGGTCGCCGACCCGGACGCGCTGGAACTGTTCGACGCCGTCACCCGAGAGGTGGTCGAGGACACACACGCGCTGGTGCTCCTGTACGCTGCGGACCGCGCGGACGTCGCCGGGACGCCCGCCGCAGCCTCGGACGCCGCCGACGCCTGGTTCTGGCACCCGGACGAACTCGCGGCCGCGGACGCGACGTTCCGCGACCTCCACGACGAACCACGTCGCTACCGGGATCTGGAAGGGTTCGTCGCGGCGGCACGGGCGGCGTTAGAGGCCGACGAGTGACGAACGAAAACGGCCGGGAGCGCGGCGCGAGGCCGAGCGCCGAGCGCCGTGCGACTCGGGGAAGGGCAGGTGCGCTGCAAGCAGTGTACCCGCGAGTGAGCGGAGCGAACGAGCGTTCGAAAATCGCTCCGCGATTTTCGCAGCCCACGAGAAGTGCTCCGCACTTCTCGGGACGGTCCGAGGAACCCTCGAAGGAGCGAAGCGACTGAGGGGGTGACGACACGTCTTCACGAGCGAAGCGAGTGAAGGCTCGGAAGGCGCTCTCGCCTCCCGGTGATTTTGGTCGAGCTTTTGCCGAGCCTCGCGAGCGTGTCCGCCATCGGCGGACCGCTCGCGTCGCGTGATTCGAGACGGCGAAGCCGTCTCGTCATCTCGGAAGACCTGCGGTCTTCCGACGAGTCCGCAGGAGCGAAGCTCCTGCGAGATCACGGAAATCGCTTCGCGATTTCCGAACGACAGCGCAAAAGCTCGTCTCACATCCCGAGGTCGCCCGCGCCCTCCGGAATCGGCAGGTCGTTCACGCCGACGCCCAGCAGCTCCGCGGCGTGGTCGAGCGCCATGTCGAACCCGTAGTAGCGTTCGAGTTCGTCGCCGTCGGCCTCGGGCCGGACCTTCAGCATGGCGTACCCCTCGACGTTCTGGGCGACGGCAGCGGTCCGCCCGTCGCGCTCGAACTCCAGGACGCGCTCGGTCTCCGTCTCGTAGTAGCGGGCGGTGACGCCGTTCGCGGTCGCCGTCTCGGTCATACCCCCGCTAGGGACCCCCGCCAATCGAAACTATCGGTTTCGGTCACGCGGGGGCGCGGTCTTTGGGAACCGTTTTCTCCTGCGCGTTCCGTCGCGTCCGTATGAGCAAGTGGTTGCAAAGCGGGATGCGACGAGACCTGTGCGTGCTGCTGTACGGGGAGAGGCGGCGCGGCCAGCAGCTGAAGGCCGACGTCGAAGCGCACTACGACGGCCGGCTGGACCCCGACCGGTTCTACGGGGCGATGCAGAAGCTCGTCAGGGCGGGGTACGTGGAAAAGGGACGGGAGGGACTTCACGACGTGTACGCGCTCACCGACGCGGGCGAGCGGGCCGTCGAGGACCACGCGGCGTGGATCCGTGACGAGGTCGCGTAGCTCAGTCGAGCAGCTGGTCGCCGATGGTGTTTCGCAGCACCTCGCTGGTGCCTTCGTAGATCTCGTTGAGCTTCGCGTCCCGGTAGAACCGCTCGGCGGGGAAGTCCTTCGTGTAGCCGTAGCCGCCGTGGATCTGGATGCCCTCGTTCGCGACTTCGCGGCTGATCTCGCTGGCGTACAGCTTCGCCTGCGCGGCCTCCTTGACGAAGTTCTCGCCGCGGATCTTCTTGTCCGCCGCCTTGTGCATGAGCATCTTCGCGGCCTGGAGCTTGGTGTCCATGTCCGCGAGCTTGTGCTTTATCGACTGGAACTCCGCGATGGGCTGGTCGAACTGCTCGCGCTGCTGGGCGTAGTCGAGCGCCTCGTCGAGCGCGGCGCGGGCGATGCCGACGCCGCGGGCCGCGATGGTGATGCGGCCGCCGTTGAGCGTCTTGAGCGCGTGGACGAACCCCTCGCCCTCCTCGCCGAGCAGGCGGTCCTCTGGGATCCGCAGGTCGTCGAAGCGGAGTTCGGCGGTGGGACAGCCCTTGTCGCCGAGCTTCTCCTCCGTCCCCTCGACGACGAACCCGTCGTCCTCCTCCGGGCGGACGATGAAGGAGGAGATGCCCTTGTTCCCGGCTTCGGGATCCGTCTTGGCGAACACGGTGACGGTCTCGGCGACGGAACCGTTCGAGATCCAGAGCTTGCCGCCGTTCAGCACGTACTCGTCGCCCTCCTTCTCCGCGGTCGTCTCCATCGCGGGCACGTCGCTGCCCGCGCCGGGCTCCGAGAGTGCGAACGCGCCGACGTCCTCGCCGGCGGCGAGCGGCGTCAGGTACTCCTCTTTCTGGTCCTCGTCGCCGAAGGCGTACAGCATGTTGCCGGCGAGGCTGGTGTGAGCGGCGACGATCGTGCCGAGGCCGCCGCTCCCGCGGCTGATCTGTTCGAGCCCGATCGCGTAGGAGTGGTAGTCAAGCCCCGCGCCGCCGTACTCCTCGGGGAAGGGCATCCCCATCAGCCCGAGGTCGGCCATCTCGTCCACGAGGTCGGCCGGGAACTCGTCCTCGTGGTCGATCTCGGCGGCCCGCGGCGCGATCTCCTCGTCGACGAACTCGGCGACCATGTCGCGGATCTGCCTCTGTTCCGCTGACAGGCTGAAATCCATACCGTGATCTTTGAGGGTCGTTGCTTTAGTTTTCCTCATTCCCGCGCGGGTGCGCCGCTCGGGTCCGTCCCCGGGTGCTTTTACTACGGCGGTCCCTTATGAGGATCGAGTGGAATGCATTCGGGCCGTAGCACGCGGACGGTGACCGAGGACCTCGAATGGTGTCACGACGCCGTTCAGGGGGTTTCCCGGACGTTCGCGATCACGATCGACGCGCTAGAAGAGCCAATGGCCTCGCGGATCTGCGTCGGCTACCTGCTGTGCCGGATCGCCGATACCGTCGAGGACGCCGGCCACATCCCGGCGGACGAGAAAGCAGCGCTGCTGCGTCGGTACGACCGTGCGCTCGACCCTGACGACGCGACGACCGTTCAGGAGTTCCGCGACGCGGTCGGGCCCTGGATCCCTGACGAGCCCAACGACGACTGGGACGTCGTCGCCGCGACGCCGCGCGTCACGGGGACGTTCGCCGCCCTCCCGGCGCCCACCCGGACCGCGCTTCTGGGGCCGGTGAGCGAGCTGGTCACGGGGATGGCGACGTTCGTCGACAGGTACGCCGACGTCGGCGGACTCCGCATCGAGTCGATCGAGGAACTGGAGGAGTACTGCTGGTACGCCGCAGGGACGGTCGGGAACCTAATCACGAACCTGCTCACGGAGGAGACGGGGCCGGAGCGGACCGAGCGACTGGAGTCGAACGCCCGCTCGTTCGCCCTGCTGCTCCAGCTCGTCAACGTGGCGAAAGATGTCGCCGCCGACTACCGCGAGGAGGACAACGTCTACCTGCCGGCGACGTGGCTCGCCGACGAGGGGCTGACGGCCGAGGACGTGGCGGACCCCGAGCGCGCCGGGGACGTGGCCCGCGTCGTCGAGCGCGTTACCGACCACGCCGCGGGCTACCTCGACGACGCGCAGGAGTACCTGGAGGCGTTGCCGGAGACGCAGGGCAACACGCTCGCCGCGTGGGCCATCCCCTACCTGCTCGCGGTGGCGACCATCCGCGAACTCCGCGACCGACCGCGGGACGTGGTGACGGAGGGGTCCGTGAAGGTGCCCCGGAGCGAGGTGTTCGCGCTCATCGGGCGCTTCGAGGAGGGCGTCGACCGGTCGGCGATCGGCGACTTGCGCGTCCGGATGGCCGAGCGGCCGCTCGACTAGTCGTACTCGTAGAACCCGTTTCCGGACTTCTTCCCGAGGTCGCCCGCGTCGACCTTCCGCTTCAGGAGATACGCGGGCTTGTACCGGTCGCCCAGTTCCTCGTGGAGCGTCTCGGTCGCGTCGAGACAGACGTCCAGCCCGATGTGGTCCGCGAGTTCGAGCGGCCCCATCGGGACGTTCGTCCCGAGTTTCATCCCGCGGTCGATGTCCTCCTTCGTCGCGACGCCCTCGTCGAACGCGCGGATCCCCTCGTTGATCCACGGCATCAGGATGCGGTTGGAGACGAACCCGGGCTTGTCGTCGGACTCCCAGGTCGTCTTGCCGAGCGATTCGGCGAAGTCGTGGGCGAGTTCGACCGCGGCGTCCGCCGTCTTCTCGCCGGTGACGACCTCGACGCCTTCCATCACCGGCACCGGGTTCATGAAGTGGACGCCGACGACCTGCTCGGGCCGCTCCGTCGCGCTCGCGATGGTCGTGATCGAGAGCGTCGACGTGTTCGTCCCCAGCACGACGTCCTCGTCGGTGACCTCGTCGAGGTCCGCGAAGATGTCCTGCTTGATCTCCATGTCCTCGATAGCGGCCTCGACGATGAGGTCACAGTCGGCGAGGTCGTCGAGGTCGGTGGTGCCGGTGACCCGTTCGCGGACCTCGTCGGCCTCGCTCTCGTCCATCTTTCCCTTCCCCACGATCCGCCCGAGGCTGTCGTCGATCGAGTCGAACCCGCGTTCGACGAAGTCCTCCTCCACGTCGCGCATCACGACGTCGTACCCGGCGGTCGCGGCGACCTGTGCGATGCCGCTGCCCATCGTCCCCGCGCCGACGACGCCGACGCGCTCGATCGAGTCGAGTTCGCGTACCATGGGAGGCAATTCTTGCGACCCCAACCTAAGTTTGCCGACTCGCTGCGTCGCGGCGCCGAGACGCACGTTGATGAAAGCGCAGTTATCAATCGGGTGGACGGGGCACCGAACAGTCCGCAAACTGGGAAGTACAGCGCGCCGGCGATCGAACGACGATCGCGGTCGGATGCCGCTTTAAGCGGTGACCGGCCGAGCGCCCTCCCGGAACGTACCAGCTGGTCAACCGCTGTCGGACATTGGTACAACGACCGAGCGGTCAGCAACAACCTTCAAGAGGGCCGGGTGACAGGTACGGATAGAGCGGTGAGGGCACGTGACTGAGCACGAAAACCCGGCCGACGAGGCCGATACGGACGATCTGACGGACCTGCAGTTCATCGGCGACGCGACGGCGTCGGTGCTCGAAGAGATGGGCGTGACCGCGACGGACGTCAGACGGAAGACGGTGTCGTACCGACAGCTCGTCGACGCCGGGGTCAACCCCGGCGTGGCGACGAAGATACGCCGGGAACACTCCCTCTCCTGGAACCTGGACGGCGGCGGGAAGGACCTGGACAACCGGTCGAACACCGTCCGGGGGCTCCGCGACGGCGAGCGGAGCTGGGTCGCCGCGAGCCAGAGCGACTGGCAGGACGACGGGGACGACTCGCCGGTGCGGGACGGCGACTGGACGCCGACTAGCGGCGAGGGCTCGGAAGCCGACGGCGAGGCGGCGGACGAGGCCGACGGCACTCCTGTACGGAACGGCGACTGGTCGCCGTCCGCGACCGACGATGACGGCGCGGTCACCGCCGAGGCCGACGGGAGCGGCACCGCGGCCGCAGCGGAGTCCGCGTGGCGCGACCGCAGTCGCCCGGACCCGGTGACCGACCTGGACTGCGTCGACGAGGCCGACGCCGAACTCCTCGCGGACGCCGGCGTCACGTCCGTCCGACGTCTCGCAACGTCCGACCCGTACCACGTGGCGGACGTCCTGCTCATCGATGAGGAGCGGGTCGTCGAGTGGCGCGACGCCGCCGCCGACCGGATCGCGGACTGAATTTACTATCTCAGTAGTAAGTATTCTTCCCCACCGGTTCGGCGTTTCACTGTCGCTATAGGTTTTCTAAAACCATCTCGACGCGTCGCTTCGGATTGCGTCCTATCCGCTAACTATATATGTGAGTTCATGGGAACTCGTAATAGATGATCCCGCTGACCGATTCAGATATCACCCGGGACGGGAACGTACTCATTCTGGCGATGGACCACGGCCTCGAGCACGGGCCGACCGACTTCGAGGCCGTGCCGGAGTCGCTCGATCCGGAGACGGTGTTCGACATCGCGACGCACGACGCGGTGACGGCGATGGCCGTCCAGAAGGGGGTCGCGGAGACGTACTACCCGTCGTACGACGACGAGGTGAACCTGCTCGCGAAGCTGAACGGGACGAGCAACCTCTGGATGGGCGAGCCGTACTCGCCGAAGAACTGGACGGTCGACAACGCCCTCGAACTGGGCGCGAGCGCGGTCGGGTACACCGTCTACTCCGGGTCGAATCACGAGCCCAAGATGTACGAGGACTTCCGTGACGTACAGGAGGCGGCCCACGACGAGGACCTGCCGGTCGTCATGTGGTCGTACCCGCGCGGACAGGGCCTCAAGAACGACACGAAAGACGAGGTGATCGCCTACGGCTCCCGCATCGCGCTGGAGCTCGGCGCCGACGTGGCGAAGGTGAAATACCCCGGCAGCAAGGAGGCGATGGAGTGGGCCGTCGACGCCGCCGGCGACCTGAAAGTCGTCATGAGCGGCGGCTCGAAGGTGTCGGACTACGAGTTCCTCTCCAGCGTCGAGGCTGTCATGGACGCCGGCGGCTCGGGACTCGCGGTCGGCCGAAACGTCTGGCAGCGCGACGACCCCGAGGAGATCCTCGACGCGCTCGAACAGGTCATCTACGAGGGAGCCACCGCCGACGCCGCCCTGGACCGATGAGCACCGTCCAGCGCGAGGACGTCGCGGAGGCGGTGTTCGACGCGGTCGCCGCGACCGCGCCGGAGATCCGCGACGGCCTCCGCGGGCGGCGCGAGACGGTCGGGTCGGAGAACGCGAGCGGCGAGGAGCAACTCGCCGCGGACCTGTGGGCCGACAAGGTGCTCGCCCACACTATCACCGGCATCGACGGCGTCGGCCAGTTCGTCAGCGAGGAGCGCGACGAGGTCGAGGACTGCGGTACGGGCCTCTCGGTGGCGCTCGACCCGCTCGACGGCTCCTCGAACCTGGAGACGAACAACCTGATGGGGACCATCGTCGGCGTGTACGACGCCGACCTCCCCGCGAAGGGGCGCGACATGGTCGCCGCGGCGTACGTCCTCTACGGACCGATCTCGACGATGGTGACCGCCGTCGAGGGGACCGTCACGGAGTACGAGATCGTCGACGGCGAGCGCCAGCCGATCGAGCGGGACCTGACGCTGCCCGAGGACCCAATCGTGTACGGCTTCGGCGGCGGCGTCGACAAGTGGACGGACGCGTTCGAGTCGTTCGCCGAGGAGATCGCGGAGGAGCTGAAGCTGCGCTACGGCGGCGCGCTGGTCGGCGACGTGAACCAGGTCGTCGGCTACGGCGGGATGTTCTCCTACCCCGCGCTCCAGTCCCGCTCCGAGGGGAAGCTCCGCCTCCAGTTCGAGGGGAACCCCATCGGCTACATCGTCGAGTCCGCGGGCGGACGGTCCTCCGACGGCGAGCGGTCGCTGCTGGACGTGGAGCCGGATCGGCTCCACCAGCGCGTACCGGTCCACGTCGGCAACGTCGAGTTGATCGACCGGCTGGAAGCGGCGCTGGACTGACCGGTCGCCGGAAGCGGCGCCGAACTGACGTTTCCCTTTTATAACGCCGCGGAGGCCTCCGGACAGGTAAACCGCTGGCCCTCGTACGGAGCGTACCTCATGGCGACACCAGACTACGAACTCCGCGAGCGGATCGAGCGGGTCCGGTCGGTCGAGAGCGATCACACCGACCTCCTCACGCTCGCCGTGCCGCCGGAGCGGCCGCTCGGCGAGGTCCGCGAGGAGATAGAGGAGGACCACGCGGAGGCCGAGTACCTCGACGCCGACCACGCGACGCAGGGCGACCGCGACGCGCTCGACAGCGTCCGCCACACCTTGCTCGACTACGAGTCGGTCCCGGAGAACGGCCTCGTCGTCTACGCCGGCGACGTCGACGGGGAGACCGTCTCGTACGTCTTCGACGACCTCCCCCACCCGGTCACGGAGTGGACCTACGAGTTCGACAACGAGTTCGACGCCGACCCCCTTCGGGGGGCCACGGAGGCGGAGACGGTAGACGGTCTGGTCGTCGTCGAGCGCGGCGGGGCGGTGCTCGGACGCCTGCGCGGGGACGACCTCACCGTCGAGGAGACGCTCGACAGCCAGGTGATGGGCAAGACGAAGGCGGGCGGCCAGTCGGCCCAGCGCTTCGAGCGCGAGCGCGAGCGCCAGAAACACGAGTTCTTCGAGGAGGTCGCCGAGGAGGCCGAGCGAGCGTTTCTCGGCGAGAACGAGGTCGACCGGGTCCTCGTCGGCGGGTCGGAGGTCACCGCCGACGAGTTCCTGGAGGAGGAGTACCTCGACCACCGGCTCCGGGACAAGGTCGCGGGCGGCGCGTTTTCGGTCGAGTACGCCTCCGAACAGGGCCTGCGACAGCTGGTCGACCGGGCGGAGCAGGAGCTGCTCGACCCCGACCAGCGCGCGACGCGGGACACCCTCGAAGCGTTCTTCGAGCGGGTGAAGGAGGGCGACGGCGAGGCGGTGTACGGCCGCGAGGCGACCGAGGAGGCGCTCGACTACGGTGCCGTCGACACCCTGATCGTCGCCGAGACGCAGGATGTCGAGGCGATAACCCAACTGGAGGAGGAGACCGACGAGGAGGGCGGCGACGCGGTCGTCGTCTCGACGGACTTCGAGGACGGCCGGCGGTTCGACGAGGCGTTCGGCGGGGTCGGGGCGCTGCTTCGCTTCCCGATCGAGTGACGCGTGCCCGTCTGGCGACGCTCACGGCGGGCGTGTTCCGGTCGCCGCAAATATTGTAAATGGAAAAGCGTTTCAGATGACCCGTCGGAGAAACGATTATGAAGGTCCGAATCGGCGAGGCGGCCAGCGACGAGGAGGCCTCGGCCATCGCGGCGGCGCTCGCTGAACACGTCGGCGACGAGGTGGAGGTGTACGTCGGCCAGAGCGACGAACCGACGGCCACGCACGCCGTCGCGGCCGACGGGAACGCCGCGGCGGCCGAGGACGACCTCGGCCCGACCGAGCGCGAGGAGAAGCTCCGCGAGGAGATCGCGGACATCGAGGCTGGCGGCCCGGAGAAGTACCGCGACCGCCTGAAGGAACAGGGGAAGCTGTTCGTCCGTGACCGCCTCGACCTCTGGTTCGGCGAGGACGGCATCGGGTTCGAGGACGGCAAGTTCGCCAACTTCGACGCCTGGCACCCCGACGGCACGGAGGGGAGCGAGGACGACGGCGAGCGCCTCCCCGGCGACGGCCTGCTGACCGGCGCGGCGGAGTTCGAGGGCCGCGACGTCCACTTCATGGCCAACGACTTCACCGTCAAGGCCGGCAGCATGGCGGAGAAGGGCGTCGAGAAGTTCCTCAGGATGCAGCAGCGCGCCCTGAAGAGCGGCCGTCCAGTGCTGTACCTGATGGACTCCTCGGGCGCCCGCATCGACCAGCAGAGCGGCTTCTTCGCCAACCGCGAGGGGATCGGGAAGTACTACTACAACCACTCAATGCTCTCGGGGCGCGTCCCGCAGATCTGCGTCCTCTACGGCCCCTGCATCGCCGGCGCGGCGTACACCCCCGTCTTCTCCGACTTCACCGTCATGGTCGAGGGGATCAGCGCGATGGCCATCGCCAGCCCCCGGATGGTGAAGATGGTCACCGGTGAGGACATCGACATGCAGGACCTCGGCGGCGCGACGGTCCACGCGGAGCACTCCGGGAGCGCCGACCTCGTCGCCCGCGACGAGGAGCACGCCCGCGAACTCGTCGCGCAGCTGATCACGTACCTGCCGGACAGCGCCGACGACGACCCGCCGCGGGGCGAGCCGCGTGCCCCCGCGAAGTCGCCCGAAGGCATCGACGCCGTCGTCCCCGAGAGCCCGAACAAGGGGTACGACATGGCGGACCTGATCGAGCGCGTCGTCGACGCGGGGTCGTACTTCCCGCTGCAGGAACGCTACGGTCCGGAGATCATCACCGCCTTCGCGCGGATCGACGGCCGGCCGATCGGCATCGTCGCCAACCAGCCGGCCCAGCGCGCCGGCGCGATCTTCCCGGACGCGGCCGAGAAGGCGGCGGAGTTCATCTGGAAGTGCGACGCCTACGACATCCCCCTGCTGTATCTCTGCGACACGCCGGGCTTCATGGCCGGCTCGCAGGTCGAGAAGGACGCCATCCTCGAGAAGGGCAAGAAGTTCATCTACGCGACCTCCTCGGCGACCGTGCCGAAACAGACCGTGATCGCCCGGAAGGCCTACGGCGCGGGGATCTACGCGATGGGCGGTCCCGCCTACGACCCCGAGGCCACGATCGCGCTCCCGAGCGGCGAGATCGGCGTCATGGGTCCGGAGGCCGCGATCAACGCGGTCTACCGCCGCAAGATCGACGATATCGATGACGAGGCGGAGCGCGAGCGCTTCGTCGAGGAGAAACGGGAGGAGTACCGCCGCGACATCGATGTCCACCGCATGGCGAGCGAGGTCGTCATCGACGAGATCGTACCGCCGAGCACCCTCCGCGACGAACTGGAAGCGCGCTTCGCGTTCTACGAGGACGTGGAGAAGGACCTGCCCGACAAGAAACACGGCACCATCCTGTAGGCTACTCCGTCGCGCCTCCGTTCTCGGCGCCGTCGCCGCTCCCGTCGGTCGCGCTCTCGACGTCCGCAGTCCCGGCTTCGGCCGACCCGTCGGTCTCGTCCTCCTCGACGGACGACGTGTCGCCCTGAACGTTGACCGTGTCGTGGCGCACGACGAACGGTCCCGCGCCCAGCGTCCGGCGGGCGACGACCGTGCTCCGGATCAGGAAGGAGGTGAACACGATATACGGCGCGAGCGCGACGGTGTAGGCGAAGATGACGTACACTAGCAGCGCGTCGATGCTGAAGATCCGCACGTCCGGGATCTGAGCGGCGTCCAACGCGAGCAGGACGTACGACATGAAGACGATGGCCGGCAGCGAGACGTACAGCAGCGCGGTCGAGAGGTTCGCGAACTCCTGCTCGTAGTACAGCGTCTTGAAGTAGCCCCGACCGGTCGCGAACTGCTTGAGCAGGTCCAGCAGTTCGTCGACGGTCTCCGACGCGGCCGGGGGGAACGCGTCCTCGTGTTCGGCGCGGATCTGACGGATCGCGTACAGCTGCCAGGAGTAGTCGTAGCTCAGCCCCGCGAGCAGGATGTCGGCCGTTCCGGACGCTTCCCCTTCGAGGCGGGTCTCGACCTCGTCCACGTGCGTTTGCACCTTCTGGGCGAACGCGTCGACGTCGGCGCGGAGCGCGTCGTCGGGCACGTCCGAACACGCAGCCTGCAGTTCGTCGACCCGCTCGGAGACGGCGTCCAACAGCACCTCCAGAAACGCCGGGGGCGTCGTCGGCGCGACGCCCTCGCTGACGTACTTCCCGATCGATCGGCGGAACTCCATCGACGACTCGATGCGGCCCTGCTGCTGTTCGATCGACGTGAGTTCCTGCGACAGCACGATGGAGTTGACCGAGACGACGATGGAGACGAGCAGGATGATGCCGGAAAGCAGCGTGGTGAACAGCGTCTGTATGGTCGTGGTCTCGGTCAGCAGCGTCCGCATCTCCAGGGTGCGGACGCTCCCCAGCGCGACCAGCGCGACGGCGACGGCGACGAGCATCGCGAGCGCAACGACCATCCTGTTGCCGGTGACGAGGAACCACTGCCTGGGCCCCCCTTCGCTGAGACGTTCGAACAGCGGCACGTGCTCCTCGACGTCGACGTCGCGTATCACTCGCCGCTCCTCCGCGAACGGTTCGTCGTCCATCGTTACGAGTACGGCTGCCAGCGAGAAAAGCGAGGGGTTCCGAAGCGTCCGCGGCAGTTCAACGGGTTCAAAATTTATAGTGCTGGGCTACGAGTCGGGTTCTATGCGACTCGATGGCAAGACTGTGTTTATCACCGGCGCCGGGTCGGGTATCGGGCAGGCGACCGCCGAGCGCTGTGCCGAGGAGGGCGCGACGGTCGTCGCGACGGACATCGACGGCGACGCCGCCGCGGAGACGGCGGGGGGGATAGAGGACGCCGGCGGCACGGCGGTCTCGTCCGAACTCGACGTGCGCGAGGCGGACGCGTTCACCGCCGCCGTGGACGAGACGGCCGCGGAGTACGGCCTCGACGTCCTGTTCAACAACGCCGGCGTCGGGCACCCGCCCTCCCGCGTCGAGGACACCGACGACACCGCGCTGGAGTACGTGATCGACGTTAACCTGAAGGGGACCTGGTACGGATGTCAGGCGGCCCTGCCGGTCATGCGCGAGCAGGGGTCGGGCGCGATCGTCAACATGGCGTCGCTGGGCGGCCAGATCGGCTTCCCCTACCAGTCGGTGTACTCGCTGACCAAGTCCGCCGTGATCAGCCTCACGCGGACCGTCGCGACCGAGGCGGGCCCCGACGGCGTGCGAGCGAACGCCATCTGCCCCGGGTTCGTCGAGACCCAGCTCGCCGACGCGTTCTTCGCCGGCCACGACGACCCCGAGGAGGCCCGCGAACAGATGGAGGAGGAGTACCCCCTGCGCCGCATCGGGAAGCCCGAGGAGATCGCGGACTGCGTGACCTTCCTCGCCAGCGACGACGCGTCGTTCGTCACCGGCCACGCCCTGACGGCCGACGGCGGCTACTCGACCAGCTGAGTCGCCGCCGACACGTTCTTTATCGCGTCCCGCGTCTCACCGGACGTGCTCTCAGAGGGAGGAACGGCGCCCGACTTCTCGCTCCCGGGCGTCGACGGCCGCGACCCGTCGTACTACGACCTGCACCGGCGGATCGGCGACGTCGACGCGGCGGTGCTCGCGTTCGTCCCGTCGGCCCACGCGCCGGTCTGTCGTGACGACCTGCGCGCGCTCGGCACGTCGGCGTGGGCCGACGACGAGGACGTGCTCGTCTGGCCGATGACCGGCGACACCGTCTTCGCAAACGCCAGCGCGGTCGAGCGCGACGGCCTCCGGACGCCCCTGCTCAGCGACTACCACGCGAGCATCGCGGACGCCTACGGCGTCGCGCTCGACGACTGGCACGCCCACCGGAACATCCCCGGCCGCGCCCTGTTCGTCGTCGACCCGGAGTGGACCGTCCGCCACGCGTGGTCGCCCGCGGACCCGTTCGACGTGCCGGAGGCGTCCCCGTTCGAGGCGGTCGCCGCGGCGCTGTCGGAGTTGGGCGTCGACGCGCCGGCCCCCGACGTAGAGTACCGCGTCTAGCCGTCGGGGCGCTTCTTCGACAGCACGGTCCGCTCGAACTCACAGACCAGCTCGTCGTCCCGGTTGACGGCGAACGCCTCGACGCGCATGGTGACGACGCCCCGCTCGCCGTCGCTGGTCTCGCGCTTGTCCGTCACCGTCGACTGCGCGCGGATCGTGTCGCCGTGAAACACCGGCGACGGGTGCTCGACCTCGTCGTACGAGAGGTTCGCGACGATGGTGCCGTCGGTCGTCTCGGGGATCGTGAGGCCGACGGCGAGGCTCATCGTGTAGAGGCCGTTGGCGAGGCGCTCGCCGAACTGGGTGTCCTCGGCGAACTCGGCGTCGAGGTGGAGCGGCTGCTGGTTCATCGTCATGTCGCAGAACGCCTGGTTGTCGCGTTCGCTCACGGTTCGGCGCTTCTCGTGTTCGATCGTCTCGCCGACCTCGAACTCCTCGTAGTACAGACCGGGCATGCGTGGACCGACACCGACCGGGAAAAAAAGCGCGGCGACTCTCAGTCGGCGGTTATCTCGACGCGGTTGACGCTCATGTGCAGGTGGGTGACTCGGGGGATGGTCTCCTCCGCCGGGAGCGGGTCGACGCCGCGCAGGGCCTCGTCGAAGTGGATGGAGCCCTGGCGGACGCGCGTCGTGCCGCCGACGATCCCGCCGTAGATCTCCGCGTGGCCGTCCACGGTGACGCTGCCCGCGCCGGAGTTAGTGCTGGGAGCGTACACGACGCCTTTGAACACTGCGCTGTTCCCGTTGCCGTTGCCGTCGAACATGACGTCTGTCTCCGGCGTCCCGTACACCCACATCTGGGTGGCGTTGTCGTCCGGGACGTGGACCTGCGCCTGATCGTCCATCGTGAAGTCGTCCAGGATGAAGATCCGTGCGGTGTTGTCCCCCTTTACGGAGATGTTCGCCGACCCGTCCATGTCGATGCCCTCCTGAACCGCGACGTAGACGTTGCCGCCCGTCGTGTCCAGCGTGATGTTCTGGTCGGTGAGCGAGAGGGAGCCGTTGATGTAGTACCTCCCGGCGGGAAGCGTGACGTGGTCGTTGGGACTGCTCGCGCCCCAGGCTATCTGGTCGTCGTCACTGATGTTGTCGGCCGCATCGTTGTCGTTGTTCGAGTCGTTGCCGTAGCGCTCGATGCGCCCCTCGACGTACGCCCGGATCGGCGGCGTACTGTTCACGGAGGCGTTGTTCGCCATCCAGCCGACGATCTCGGCGTTCTGGTGGGTGTCGTTGTTGCGCCCGTACGAGATGTTCCCGCCGACGTACGCCGAGGAGGCCGAGACGTCGATGTCACCGCCCACCTCGATGTTGCCGTTCACCTCGCCGTTGCTCGAAACCTCGATGTTGCCGGCGGTCGCGATCGTCCCGTTGTTGCCGGCATCGGACTGGTTGTACGGCCCCTCCGACGAGTTGTAGCTGTCGGTCGTCGCCGACCCGCCGCCGGCGCCGATGACGAGGTTGGTGTCCGTCCCGGTCTGGAACAGGCCCTGGTGGACGTTCTTCCGGTCGCGCGGCGAGACGAGGACGATACTGACCTCGTTCTCGTCGTGGTCGTACTCGGCGATGCCGCCGGTCAGCTGCTCCAGGTAGTCCCCCCAGGCGAGGTAGTACTCGCTCTGGACGGTCATGTTGATCCGCCCCTCGTAGATCGGGTTCGACGTCTCGTCGTCGCCGTCGTTCCGGATCGGGAACCGGAGCTCGGTGCCGTTGTCGGAGATAGTGAGGGTGTCGCCCGAGGAGTTCCGGCCCTCGATCAGGGTCAGCGGGATGGTCGCGGTCGGCGACTCCTGTCCGTCCGCGCGGTAGTGCACGTCGGGGCGAGAGACCATCCGGCTCCCGGAGTCGGTGGCGCGCCAGACGCCGCCGCCCTGGAAGGCGAGTCGCTCGCCGTCGATCTCGTAGACGACCTGCCCGAGCGACTCGTTGAGCAGGACCCGCTTGACCTCGCCGGTGGTCTCGTTCTCCATGGTGATGTTGACGGCACCGGCGTCGGGTTCGACGCGCGTCTCACCGTCGCCGGAGTCAGCCACCGTGAGCACCTCCGTGTTGTTCGACCCCGCCGCGACGCGGCTCGCCTTCGCGTCGATCTGGGAGAGCGCGTTCTCCGCGCTGTCCACGTTCGCGCCGCGCTGGGTCTCCGAGAGGGCGTCCGAGCCGACGACGAGGACGGCGGTCGCTCCGGTGACCGTCAGCCCGATCAGCAGGACCACCGCGATGACCGACGACTGCCCGCGCGTCGCGTCGCCGAAGGGTGACGACCACCTCCCCTCCCGCGTCGCTTCCTGCTCCGCGCGCTTCGCCCGTCCGACAGTCGTCTGATCAGATTTCGTCATGTTCGATTTCAGTACGGGGGAAGGGCCCGTCTGCGCCTAACCACGACGCTCGCGCCGGTCGCGTCGATTCTCCCCCCGAAGTTGGTAGTGCAGACGACCCCCGAGCACCTAAGTATATCCCATCAGTAAAGTAAATATTCGGTTAATTAATTGGATCTTGACTGTTGTCTTCGCCTCGAAAGCGGCGTATTTTTGACGCGTTCGCCGGCGGGAAACGACGGAGGTCGGATAGTTTGAAACCGTTGCCGAACGGACGGCGAGTATGGCACGCAGAAGCGTTCTGTTCAGCCCGGGGGACCAGCCGGAATTGCTCCGCAAGGCGCCGACGAGCGGCGCCGACGTGGTCGTGTTCGATCTGGAAGACGCGGTCGCGCCCGGACGGAAACCGGCCGGGAGAGAGGCGGTCCGAGACGTGCTCGCGGACCCCTCGTTCGACCCCGACTGCGAGGTCTGCGTTCGGGTCAACCCGGTCGGCGTCGCCGCGGACGCGGACCTGGACGTTGTCCTCGACGGCGACGCCGGCGGCGCTGTCGACGGCGTGGTCCTCCCGAAGACGTCGGACGCCGACGACGTACGGACGCTCGACCGACTCGTCGGCGAACACGGCCGATCCCTCCCGGTCCTCGCGCTGGTCGAGACCGCCGGCGGCGTGTTGCGGGCCGAGGAGATCGCCGCAGCGGACGCGACGGACGCGCTCGTGTTCGGGGCCGAGGACCTCGCCGCGGACCTCGGCGCGTCCCGCACGGACGAGGGGACGGAGGTACTCTACGCGCGCGAGCACGTCGTCCTCGCTGCCAGCGCCGCGGACGTGGACGCGATCGACACCGTGTACACCGACTTCGAGGACGGGGCGGGGCTCCGCGAGGAGACGGCCTTCGCCGCCGAACTGGGCTACGACGGGAAGATGGCGATCCACCCCGCACAGGTCGACCCGATCAACGAGGCGTTCACGCCCGACGAGGACCGCATCGAGTGGGCGAAGGAGGTGCTCGCGGCGAAGGAAGAGGCCGACGCGGCGGACGCGGGGGTCTTCCGCGTCGACGGGGAGATGATCGACGCGCCGCTGGTCGCGCAGGCCGAGCGCGTCGTCGAGCGGGCACGGGCGGCGGGAGCGCTCGACGAGTGAGCCGTCAGGGCCAGAGCCCGCGCTTCTGGTGGGACTTCGCGACGCGGGATAGCGCGACGACGTAGGCCGCGTCGCGCCAGGGGATCTCACGGTCCTCGACTTCCTCCCGGACCGCGTCCCAGGCGTCGAGCATCTCGGTTTCCAGTTCCTCGTTGACGCGGTCGAGCGACCAGGACCGGCGGTTGATGTCCTGCAGCCACTCGAAGTACGAGACGGTGACCCCGCCCGCGTTCGCGAGGATGTCCGGGATGACGGGGATGCCCCGCTCCGTCAGGATCGAGTCGGCGGCGAACGTCGTCGGGCCGTTAGCTCCCTCGACCACCAGGTCGGCGCTCACGTCGGCGGCGTTGTCCTCGGTGATGACGTTGCCGATCGCCGCCGGGATCAGGACGTCCACGTCGAGTTCGAGCAGCTCTTCGTTGGTCAGGTCCTCCTCGCCGTACGAGGTGACGGCGCCGGGCTCCTCCTCGTGAGTCGGGACCTCGCGCGTGTCGATCCCGTCGGCGTCGTAGACGGCCCCGTTCACGTCGCTGATGGCGACGACCGTCGCACCCCAGTCGTCGAGCAGGCGGGCGGCGTTCGCCCCGACGCTCCCGAAGCCCTGCACGGCGACGGTCGTCTCCGAGAGGTCCTTGTCGTAGTACTCGACGGCCTCGCGGGCGACGATAGCGACGCTGCGACCGGGGGCCTCCTCGCGGCCGTAGCTCCCGCCGACGACCGGCGGCTTCCCCGTGACGACGCCCGGGATCGTCTCGCCTTCCTGCATGCTGTAGGCGTCCATGAACCAGGACATCGTCTGCGCGTCGGTCCCCATGTCCGGCGCGGGGATGTCGCGCTTCGGGCCGATGACGCTGCGCAGTTCCTGCGCGAACCGGCGGGTGAGTCGCTCCTTCTCGTCGCCGCTGAGCGACTTCGGATCGACGACGACGCCACCCTTCGCGCCGCCGAAGGGGATGTCCATCACCGCGCATTTCCAGGTCATCCACATCGACAGCCCGATGCACTCCTCCTCGGTCACGCCGGGGTGAAAGCGGAGGCCGCCCTTGAACGGCCCCCGGACGCTGTCGTGCTGGGCGCGGTACCCCGTGAACACGTCGAGCGAGCCGTCGTCGCGCTCCAGCGGGACCGCGACCCGGTGCACACCCGCGGGGTGTTTGAGGCGCTCGACGACGTTCGAGTCGATATCGAGGTGCGCGGCGGCGCGCGATAGCTGCCGCCGGGCCGTCTCCAGGGCGGACTCGGCCTCGTCGTGTTCCTCCGCGTCCGTCGCTTCGACAGCCGTGTCAGCAGTGCCAGAAGACATATCGATCACTCGATCGCAGCGGTTCGCCGCGTTCGATCGCCGTCGCGATTCGAGCCAGTCGACAGCGGTACGGACGAGCCGGCCGTCCTCCACCGAAAACGTTCGAACTTCGACGAGTCGACTCCGTCGGCACCAGTGTCTTGCATCGTTCGTGGGCAAACTCTACGTGTATATAGTATTTATTCTATTACGATATATTAACACATAATACTCTCTCGTTCGCTCCGTTTCGATTTGAGCGATGTCAGTGCGATATTGGCGTATTATACCACTGGAGTTCGGTATTCTGGGCGATCAAACCGATCGTCCGATCTGGCATTTCAGAGCTACATCCGTAACCCTCCCACAATATTGTCACATAAAACGCGTTATTATCAGCATTATACGAGAACCAGTACGTTTAACCACTGCTGCTGGCGTCTTCTAATACATGTCCGAAGGGGTCAATCCGTTCGAGAGTCTGCAAGAGCAGGTAGACGACGCCGCGGCGTTTCTCGACGTGGACGAGGGCGTCCTCACCCGTCTGAAGAATCCCGAGCGCGTGCTCGAAACCAACCTCTCAGTGGAGATGGACGACGGGTCCATGGAGGTGTTCCGCGCCTACCGCTCGCAGTTCAACGGCGACCGGGGCCCGTACAAGGGCGGCATCCGCTACCACCCGGGCGTCAACCGCGACGAGGTGAAGGCCCTGTCCGGCTGGATGGTGTACAAGTGCGCCACCGTCGGCATCCCGTACGGCGGCGGCAAGGGCGGTATCGAGATCGACCCGTCCGACTACAGCGAGGACGAACTCGAACGGCTCACCCGGTCGTTCGCGAAGGAGCTGCGCCCACTCATCGGCGAGGACCGCGACATCCCCGCGCCGGACGTCAACACTGGGCAGCGCGAGATGAACTGGATCAAAGACACCTACGAGACTCTGGAAAACACCACGGCCCCCGGCGTCATCACGGGCAAGGACATCTCCAGCGGCGGCAGCGCCGGCCGCGTCGAGGCGACGGGGCGCTCGACGGTCATCGCCGCCCGCGAGGCGTTCGACTACCTCGGCCGCGACATCGCGGACGCGACCGTCGCCGTCCAGGGCTACGGTAACGCCGGCTGGATCACGGCCAAGCTGGCCGACGAACTCGGCGCGACGGTCGTCGCCGTCTCCGACTCCAGCGGCGGCATCTACAGCGAGGACGGGTTCGACCCCGTCGCCGTCAAGGACCACAAGAACGAGACCGGCAGCGTCGTCGACTACTCCGAGGCCGACAAGGAGGTCACCAACGACGAACTGCTCACGCTCGACGTGGATCTTCTCGTGCCCGCGGCGCTCGAAAACGCTATCGACGCCGACCTCGCGGCGGACGTCAGCGCGGACGTCATCTCCGAGGCCGCGAACGGCCCGATCACGCCCGACGGCGACGACGTGCTGACCGAGAAGGACGTCGTCGTCGTTCCGGACATCCTCGCGAACGCGGGCGGCGTCACCGTCTCGTACTTCGAGTGGGTCCAGAACCGCCAGCGCTTCTACTGGTCCGAGGAGAAGGTCAACGACGAGCTCGAATCGATCATCGTCGACGCCTTCGACGACCTGACCGACGCGTACGACGAGCACGACCTCCCGAACATGCGGACCGCGGCCTACGTCGTCGCCATCCGCCGCGTGCTGGACGCGTACGAGCAGTCCGGCAACTGGCCCTGACGAGACTCGGCACTAAACGACGTCGTCGAAACGGCAGAACCGGCGACGAGCCGGTCAGTCGGCCGTCGCGTTCGGCTGCGACGCGTCCGGACCGTCGCTCGCCTCGGTCCCGTCCGCGACGGCTTTCGTCGCCGTCAGGGGGCTCCGCCGGTCTATCGCGCAGTCGAACGCGGGGTGTTCGGCGAAGTGTCTGACCATCATGTGCCTGCGCGACCCCGTGATGCCCGTGCGTTCGACGTCCTCCGCGGAGAACGTCTCGGGCAGGCGCTCGTACAGGCGCCTGACGGCGTCGAAGCTCTCGAACACCTTCGAGTTGCCCGCGGAGTCGGCGCCGCGGCGGGTCACCTCGTAGGAGCCGTCCTCGCGGTACGCGCCCGCCGTGCGGAAGAACTCGCGCGTCTCGGTGACGGCGTCGCTGATGGCCTCGCGCAGCGCGACCGCGTCGCTACGGGGTAACTCGTGTTCGTCGTCGTCGACTTCGATTACGATCGACTCGCCGCCGTCCGTCGTCGATACCGATACCTCACCGCCGGAGAAGAACTCGATCAGGAGCGTGGGTACTCCGTGTCATGCGAGTGGTACTGGTGGAGGCAGCACTAAAACTCTGTCGCCGGCGTCAGGTCCCGCCGACGGTCCGCACGTCGTCGTTATCGCGCGTCGGCAACGCTATCTTGCGGCGGCGGCCGCGGTCACGTTCTTGCTCGCGGTCCCGTTTCCGCCCGCCGACCCGTTCTCGCTGCCGAGGATGTCGGTCTCGATAGTCTCCTCGTGGGTGAGTTCGTTCATCGGGAGCCGGAGCGACAGCGTCCGGCCGGTGAGCGACGTGGGGTCCTCGGCCTCGACGGTCGCCGCGAACTCGATCCGGAGGGTCGTCACCTCGTCGTTGCGGAGGTGGGTGACCCACCAGTCGTCGAGGCGCTCGTTCCGGATCGCCGTCCGCGCCTCGATGGTCTCGGACGACCGCGGCTCGATGACGTACTCGCGCCCGCTCGTCCCCTCGCCCACGACCACGCCGTTCATGGTGATCTCGTAGCGCATCTCGGTGACGACGTAGGGGACGGACTTCGGGTTGTACGCGACGAAGGTCGCGTCCATCGGCGTCTCCTCGGCGGTGACGGTCCCCCACTCGCCCCGCGTCTCGTTGACGTACAGCATCGGGTCGTCGAACACCCGGCTGTCGGCCTCGACCGGACGCGTCTCGTTCGAGTCGAACCGCTCGATCATGCTGGTGTTTATCGTCTCGGTCCGCTCGACGGGGACGCTCCGACCGACCGCGTCCGAGCGAATGCGCGCGTCGATGGCGACCTCGGTCCGCTCGCCGTTCCGGACGTGGGTGACCCACCAGTCGGGGATGCGCCGGTTGTCCATGTGCGTCCGGAGGCGCACGTCGTTTCGCCCCGGGTCGAGGTCCAGGTCCTCCTTCGAGCCGTTCGCCATCGGCACGCCGTTCATCCGCACGGTGTACTCGGCCGACGCGCCGAGAAAGCCAGTTCCGAACGGGTTGGGGTTGTCCACCGCGAGGTCGGTGACGATCACCGTCGTCGTCTCGTCGACCTCGCCGAACTCGTTGTCGACGCTCTCGACGCTTGGCACGCCGAGCAGTCCCGCTGCGACCGCCGCGCCGACCGCGAGGCCGATGACGCCGAGGGTCGTCGCCGCGACGCGAAGCTTGCTACCGAGCAGTCCGGACCTGATCCGTTCCCCGTCCATCGTGCCGGGAGAGTTCTGGGACCGGCATAGGCTTTCCTAATGAACTAAGTCCCCGCCGCGGGAAGGGGCGACCATGACGACAGACTCCGTCGCGTCGGACAAGGGAATCGGGTTCGCGATGCTGTTCTCGCTACTCGCCGCCGTCGGTGCCGTCGGCGCGTTCGTCGGCGCCCCCGAGCAGGCAGCCGCCTGGGGGTTCGGCGCGGCGATGCTCTTCGCCTCGCTGACGGTCGCGTACATCCACGTCTACTGGTGAGTGCCGCCGGATCACGGAAATGGTTATACGTATCAGCGCCGTATACGGGCGTGTAGACGATGACTGAGTACACCGAAGAGGAACGACGCATCCTCGCGTATCTGCGCGAGAGCGTCTCCCGGGGAGAGCAGTACTTCCGGGCGAAGAACATCGCCGACGCCATCGAGCTCTCGGCGAAGCAGGTCGGCGTGCGCCTCCCGCGGCTCGCCGAGAAGAGCGACGAGGTCGACATCGAGAAGTGGGGGCGTGCGCGGTCGACGACCTGGAAGGTCACTCAGAGCTAACGTTCCAGCGGACTTTTACCATCTCGGGCTGGAAGGACTATCATGACTGTCCGGGTTGAGCGGACGTTCGAGTTCACGGTGCCGCCGGAGCGCGTCTGGGAGTTCATCGCCGACCCGGAGAAGCGCGCCCGGTCGATCAGCGTCGTCACCGACTTCGAACTCAAAGACGGAAACGGCCGGGAGGCCATCTGGCACGTGAACCTCCCCATCCCGCTTCTCGACACGTCGGCGCAAGTGAGGACCGAGGAGGTCGAGCGCGACCCGCCCCGCTACGTGAAGTTCGTCGGTCGGTCGAAGGTGATGCGCGTCACCGGCGAGCACGAGGTCGTCCCCACCGACGAGGGCTGCGAACTGGTCAACTCTTTCGTCGTGGACGGCCGCCTCCCGGGGGTCGAGCGGTTCTTCCGACGGAACCTCGACAAGGAGCTCGACAACCTCGAAGCCGCGCTCAGGGCCGACCTGGGGGTCGAAGCGTGAAGGTCGCGCTCGCCCAGATCGAGATCGAGGCCGGCGAGGTCGAGGCGAACGTCGACCGCGCGGTCGACGCCGTCGCCGCCGCGGCCGGCGAGGGGGCGGATCTCGTCGCCCTCCCTGAGATCTTCAACGTCGGTTACTTCGCGTTCGATCTGTACCACCGCCGCGCCGAACCGCTGGAGGGCGAGACGCTCACCCGGATCGCCGAGGCGGCGGCCGAGCACGGCGTCGGCGTCCTCGCCGGCAGCATCGTCGAGGACCTCGCGGCGACGAAGACCGCGTACACCCCCGCCGACGAGGGCCTCGCCAACACCGCCGTCCTGTTCGACCGCGAAGGGGAGCGGCGCCTCGTCTACCGCAAGCATCACCTGTTCGGCTACGAGTCCGCCGAGAACGAACTGCTCGTCCCCGGCGAGCGCATTCAGGTCGCCTCGTTCGAGGACCACACGGTCGCCGTCACCACCTGCTACGACCTCCGATTCCCCGAACTGTATCGCGAGTTCGCCGACGACGTGACGCTGACGCTGGTCCCGAGCGCGTGGCCGTACCCCCGCGTCGAGCACTGGCAGACCCTCTCGCGGGCCCGCGCCGTCGAGAACCAGTTCTACGTCGCGACGATCAACGGCAGCGGCGCCTTCGACGACGCCGAACTGCTCGGCCGATCGACGGTCTACGACCCCTGGGGGACGCCGATAGCGAGCAGCGACGACGACCCCGCGCTCGTCACCGCGACGGCCGACCCGGACGCCGTCACCGAGGTCCGCGACGAGTTCCCGGCCCTTCGGGACCGGCGGCTGTAAGCCCTACCCTTTATACCGTTCCGCACCTTATCCCCCAGTGCCGGCAGTCGACGCTTTTCACGTCGAGCCGGCAAGCCCGTCGCGCTCGCGTCCGCGTCCACACCCGGAACCGCCCGGGCGGTTCCGATTCGGGACGTCCCACCGCGTCTTCCGTCCTCGTCCTCTTTCAGTACCTCGCTACTTCTACCGGCCTGAGATCGCACAGCGGCGGCTTCTCGCACTCGAAAACGCGGCCGAAAAATCGCTCGTTCGCGACCCCGAGACTACTGTTCGGCCATGGAGGCCTCACCGATCAGTCGTCGGTTTCGTTGAGGGCGAGATTACGGCTCGCACCCGCTCCGCGGTGCTCGCCGGTTAATCGTCGTCCTTCTTCGAAGGGGCGATCGCTGTTCGGACACGGCCTGCGGCCGGTCCTCTCCGTTCAATCGTCCCCTTCGGTCTTGATGTCCGCGGACAGCCCCTGCGCCATCTCGATGTCCTTCGAGTTGTTGAGCGTCCAAGCGGTGCGCTCGGTGACGGCCTCGATGACCTCGCGGGCGCTGGGGTAGCCGTTGCCGGACTTCTTCACGCCGCCGAACGGCAGCTGGACCTCCGCGCCGATGCAGGGCAGGTTGCCGTACGCCAGCCCGACTTCCGCGTTGTCGCGGTAGTAGTTGATCTGCCGGTAGTCCTCGGAGATGATCGCTCCGGCGAGACCGTACGGCGTGTCGTTGTGGATGTCGACCGCGCGCTCGATGTCGCCCTCGTACTCGACAAGGGCGACGTGGGGGCCGAACACCTCTTCCTTGAGACAGCGCAGGTCGGTGTCGTAGTCGATCTCGTAGACGAACGGACCGACCCAGTGGCCGTCCTCGTGGCCGTCCGGGATCTCCTCGTCGCCGAGCTCAGCGCGGTCGACGAGCACGTTCGCGCCCTCCTTGCGCGCGAGCTCGTTGTGCTTGTGGATCTTCTCGACGTGCTGTGCCTCGATGGCGGGACCCATGAACGTGTCCTCGTCGATCGGGTCGCCGACCGCGACCTGCTCCGCGATCTCGACGAAGCGCTCCTTGAACTCGTCGTAGACGTCGGTGTGGACGATGAGGCGCTCGGAGGAGACGCAGCGCTGGCCCGTCGTCTTGAACGAGGACATCACCGCGGAGTGGACGGCGACGTCGAGGTCGGCCTCCTCGGTGATCACGATGCCGTTCTTGCCGCCCATCTCGCAGGCCGCGAGCTTACCGGGCTCGCCGCCGACCTTGTCCGCGATGCCGTGGCCGACTTCCGCGGAGCCGGTGAAGAGGACGGTGTCGGTGCGGTCGTCCTCGACGATGGCGTTGCCGGCGTCGCCGAAGCCCTGCACCATGTTGAACACGCCGTCCGGGATGCCGGCGTCCTCGAACATCTCGGCGATGATCTGGCCGCACCACGGCGTCTGCTCGGCGGGCTTCCAGACGACGGTATTGCCTTCGACCAGCGAGACGGCCATGTGCCAGAACGGGATGGCGACGGGGAAGTTCCAGGGGGTGATGCAGCCGACGACGCCGCGGGGCTTGCGCCGCATGTAGGCGTCTTTGGCGGGAATCTCGCTCGGGACCACGTCGCCTTTCGGATGCCGGGCGTCGCCGGCGGCCCACTCGACCATGTGCCAGGCCTCGGTGACGTCGGCTTTCCCCTCGCTTATCTCCTTGCCGCACTCCTTCGTGACGACCTCGCCGAGCTCCTCGTGGCGGTCGCGGAGCTCGTGGTAGATGTCCCACAGGTACTCCGCCCGGTCGATGCGGGAGAGTTCGCGCCACTCCTCGAACGCGTCGTTGGCGGCAGCCATCGCACGGTCGACGTCGGCCTCGGTGCCGCGCTGGAACTCGCCGAGGCTCTCGCCCGTCGCCGGGTTCTCGCTCTCGAACGTCTCCATGCTCTCGCCGTCCGTCCACTCGCCGCCGATGTAGTGCTGGTAGACCTCGCCGGTCGTCTGTTGACTCATGCTTGGCAAATATTGGAACATCCACAATTATAAAATCATCTAGTTCGAACTGGATAGGGTCGGCGAGGGCGCGGGGATCTGGAGGGTACTCGGTAGCACGCCGCGCGGATCGACGCGCGAGTCCGTCCGCGCCGCGGCTACCGCCGGAGCGAGCGAAACGCGGGCCGCAAGGCAAATAGTCGTGGGACGCATCCGTATCGCTGATACGATTGACCGGGACGCCACTCGAACCTCAGCCGCCCGACGGCGGCGATATCGACGTCCTGATCGTCGGCGACGAGAGCGACGCCGACGAGGCGACGCCCCCGCTCGAACGGCGCAGCGAGAGCATCGCCGTCCGTGCGGCGACGACCCCCGCCGCCGGGCGAGAACTGCTTTCCTCCGGCGGGATCGACTGCGTCGTCGTGGGGTCGGGGCTGCCGGACGCCGCCGCGACGGAATTCCTGCGATCGGTACGCGACAGACACCCGCGCCTTCCCTTGTTCCTTATCGGCGGGGACGACGACGCCAACGCCGAGGCGCTGTCGGTCGGCGTCACGGACTACGTTCCGAAGGCGGTCGTCGCCGAGCGCCCCGAGGTCCTGGTAGATCGAGTCGAACGCGCCGTTCGAGACGCCGCACGCCGCGGGACGGAGCGCCGGCGCCAGGAGCTGTTCGCGAAGGCCCAGGACATCGCGGACGTGGGCGCCTGGGAGTACGACGCCGAGGCGGACACGCTGTGGTGGAGCGAGCAGGTCCGGCGCATCCACGGCCTGCCGGTCGACGACCAGTCGACCCTCGCGGAGAGTTTCGACCTCTACGAGCCCGAGGACAGGGAGGCGATCGAAGCGGCGTTCGGTGAGGCGATCCGCGACGGCGTCCCGTACGACGTCGAACTCAGGCTCGGCGACCCGACAGACGAGACGCGGTGGATCCGGACGCGTGGCGAGCCGGAGTTCGACGGCGACGCGGTCGTTCGCGTCAGAGGGAGCTATCAGGACGTCACCGACCTGAAGCGCCGCAAGCTGCAGTTCGAATCCCTCCACGACGCCAGCAGGGACCTGATGGAGGCGAAGACCCGCATGGACGTGGCCCGGATCGTCACCACCGCCTCGAAGCACATCCTCGGCTACGTCATGACGACCGTGCGCCTCGCCGACGAGGACGGGGAGATGCTGCGCACGTTCGCGGCCAACGACCAGGCCGTCACGGAGGCGGGCAAGCGACCGAGCTACCGGATCGACGGGGAGACGCCCGCGGCGCGCACCTACCGCGAGGGCGAGCCCCAGATCTTCGACGACCTGAACCGAACCGAGGACGACTACGACCGCGGCGCGCTGCGATCGGGCGTCTACGTCCCCATCGGCGACCACGGCGTCCTCAGTACGGGCGACACGGAGCCCAACGCGTTCGACGAACCCGACGTCGAGATCCTCGGCGTGCTGACGAAGCTCGCGGCCGGGGCCCTCACCCGGATCCGCTCCGAGCAGGCGCTCCAGCGTCAGAACGAGCGGCTGGAGGAGTTCGCGAGCATCGTCGCTCACGACCTCCGGAACCCGCTGAACGTCGCCCGCGGGGAGCTGTCGCTGCTGGAACCGTCGACGCCGACCGATCGGGTGGAGTCGATCGAGCGCAGCCTCGACCGGATGGAGTCGCTCATCGAGGACGTCCTCTCGCTCGCGCGCCAGGGGCGCGTCGTCGGCGACACGGCGCCCGTGAGCCTCGCCGCCGTCGCCCGGAAGGTGTGGTCGAACGTCGAGACGGGGGCGGCGACGCTGGCGGTCGACGCCGAGGGGACCGAGGTCGTCGCCGACGAGTTCCGCCTCCAGGAGCTGTTCGAGAACCTCTTCAGGAACGCGGTCGAGCACGCCGGCGACGACGTGACGATCGCCGTCGGTCCGATCGAAGTCGACGACCGGGACGACGGCCCGGAGTCCGCCGCCGAGGAGGGCGACGCCGTCGGCTTCTTCGTCGAGGACGACGGCCCCGGGATCCCGGACGACGAGAAAGGAGACGTGTTCGAGGCCGGTCACACCACGACCGCCGACGGGACCGGCTACGGCCTGTACATCGTCAGCGAGATCGCCGCCGCCCACGGCTGGGAGGTCGCGGTCGTCGACGGGGGCGACGGCGGCGCTCGGTTCGAGATCACCGGCGTCGAGGCGGAGTGAGCGCGAGTCACGCCGCGACCTTCTCTATCTCGCCTTTGAGGCGTTCGCCGTCGAAGTCGTGGTCCGGCCGGACGTTGACGAAATCGAGGAACTCCAGGGCGTCGAGGAGGTCCGAGAGGGAGTACGCTTCACGCGCCAGATCGACGACGTCGGCCGACCCGAGGACCGGTTCGAGCGTCGCCAGCGCGCAGGCGAGGTCGTAGGCGCGCGCGTCGGCGATCCCGTCCTCGCGGACGCTCGTCGCGTCGATGAAAAACACCTCGCCGTCCCTGACGAGGACGTTCTCGCCGCGCAGGTCGCCGTGGGCGAGGCCGTCGTCGTGGAGCCGACGGAGGTTCTCGAAGAGGTCGGGCACGAGGCGGCGCGCCTCCCCGGCGTCGAGGTCCTCGAACGTCCGGAAGTCGTCGAGGAACTCCAGCACGAGGACGCCGAGGCCGTCCACCTCGAACGCCTCGACCGGCTCGGGGGCGTTCACTCCGATCTCTCGCATCCGCTCCGTGGCGGCGAGCTCCCGCTCGGCCATCTCGACGGGGCTGCCGACGTGGTCGAAAAAGCCCCCGCGGCCGCTCGTGACCGCGCCGAGGTTGCGGCCAGTGGTAAACAGCGCGTGCACGAGCGAGTTCTGCGGCGAGATGACCTTCACGAACCACTCCTCGTCGACGACGCAGGGCGTCGAGAGCCAGTTGTCCGCCTCCAGAAACGTCACCCTGACAGCGTCTCGACCGGTCCGGTCGGCGAGCTCCCGCGCGACCGCCTCCATGTCGCTCCAGTCGACGGTCCCCCGAACCAGGTCGCGCACTTCCATGTCGGTTAGAGAAGGACGCGGGTGCATAAATGCCTTGGCGGCCGCGAGGGAGTTGCGCCGTCGGGAGGTCTCCGCAGGGACGAGTCCCGCGGTGGCCGCGCGTAACGTCAGCGTCCGTTACTTGCCGCGAGCCGTTCCCCGGCCGCGGCCGCGTCCGTTGCCCTGACCGTCGCCGCGGCCGCGACCGTTGCCGCGGCCGGCCGAGCCGTCAGCGCCGTCGTACGCCGAGAACATCTTGAACCGGCGGTTGAACGCGGTCGTCGTCGGGACCGACGGGTCGTCGTTCACGTTCGACGACGGGTCCGTGACGCCGCCCCCGCCGACGCGGAGGTCCGTGCCGAGACCGTCCGCCAGGGCGTTCAGGTTCTCGCGGGCCGCGGTCGGCGCGGCGGAACTGCCGAGCAGGACGACGGCCCCGCCGTCGGCGGCGAACGACCGCAGTTCCTCGATAGTCGCCGCGCCGAACGCCTCCGCGGGCGTCGTGATCACGATGGCGCGGGCGTCGTCGAGGCGGTCGCCCGTCACCTCGTTCACCTGCTCGAAGCCGAGGCCGACGCCCTCCAGATAGCGCTGGTAGTAGGCGGCGTCCTCGTTCGAGAGGGCGTAGCCGGCGGCGAACTGGCCGTGACCGCCCTCGATCAGCACCTGGTCGTCGGTCCGGTCGGCCAGCGCGTCGATCAGGTTGGTGAGGAAGACGAAGTTCTCGTACCCCGACGTGTCGACGGGGTAGTCCTCGGCGGCCTCGTAGGACTCATCGATCAGCGGCCCGGCGACGAGGCCGACGCGGGCGTCCTCGTCGACGGCCGCGAGCGGGACGCGGCCGTTCGTCACGGCGCTCGCGCCCTCGGCGGTGTCCTCGGCGAACACCGGGACCCGGTTCGGCGTGACGTGGCGGTCGCTCGTCGTGATCGTGACGGGGTCGGGGACGAACAGGTCGTCGACGTCGCGGTTCCGGATCGGCTCGCTGTTCTCCGGGTCGCTCTCGGCCCAGAGGCCGACGCCGTCGGCCCGCGCCGCCGCTTCGGCCCGCCAGAACTCGTCGTGGCGACCGAACCCGGACCCGTACACGCGGGCGAGGCCGCGGGCGATAAGCTCCCGGTTGTACGTCGTGTCCCTACTCGCGTCGCCCGAGGCGTCGTAGTCGACGTACGCGAGCACCCGGTTGAACTCGTCCCGGACGCCCTCGCTCGGGTCGAACGAGACGGTGACGGTCTCGCCGAGCAGTTCGTCCTCGGCGAACGCCGTCGCCTCGGCGGCCCACTCCTGCAGGTACGTCAGGTCCTCGATCCCCTCCCACTCTTCGAGGCGTACGAACTGCGCGTTGCCCGCCGACTCGGGGGTGTCGACGCCGAGCACGCGGATGCTCTCCTGGTTCCCCTCCTCGAACGCGACGGTGACGGTGTCGCCGTCCGCGACCTCCGTCACCTCGACGTCGTACGTCTCGGTCGGGTCGATCTCGAACCCGAGGCCGTCGCGGTCCTCGAAGTAGGGGAACGAGTCGTTGAAGTTGCTCGTGACGGGGTTGAACTCCGGTCCTGCGTTCGAGTCATCGTCCATCACTTGGTCGTCGTTGAACCGGAAGTCCAGATTCAGTGCGTCAGCGAGGGCGTTCAGGTTGGCCGTCTCGTCGAAGTCCCGGAAGTCGGACTGGTGGACGAGAAAGAGCGCGCCGCCCTCGTCGACGAACGACCGCAGCGCAGCCGCCTCCTCGTCGGTGAACGCGCGGCTGGGGGAGGTGACGACGACGCCGTCCGCGTCGGAGAGCGAGTCCGTCAGCGAGTCCGTTCCCTCGATCTCGTACCCGTTCTCGGCGGCGTAATCGACGAACACGTCGTACTCCGAGCGGTCGTAGAACTGGTCGTGGCTCTCGTCCCAGACGATCCGGTCGCCGTCGACGTGCTCGTCCCAGAGGTTGAGGACGAACTCCTCGTTCCCGAGGTCGAAGTTCGCGTCGTCGTTGGCGAGCGGCGCGCCGTAGCCGACCGCGTCGGCGTCGCGGTCGACGGCCACGAGCGGGATCGCGACGTCGTCGGGGTAGTCGACGGCGTCGCCGTTCCCGTCCTCGTCGACGTTGTACGCGGACGACTCCGCCCACACGGCGACCACCTCGTCGTCGGTCAGCGGCGTCTCGTCGGGCGCGAGGAGGCTCGCTGTCGAGTAAAACGACAGCGCGTCGATCGTCGACGCCTGCGCGAGCGAGCGCGTGTCGGCGGCGATACCCCGTCGTGTCCCGGCGCTGACTCCGACGGCCGTCGTCGCCAGCGCGGCGATGAAGTTGCGTCGTCGCACGACCGCAGTGACACCTTTCGATTGGATAAAATTTACGGAAATTAGTTATAAATACAACAATAGACGAACCGATGATTCCGTAGTCGGTCGTTCACCGCCGGGAGGAGTCGGACGGATCGGATCTCCCATGTTTTTATCTTCGGTTCGGCAAGTATTGCATATGGAGTTCACCCTGTCCGACGAACACCGGATGATCCGGGACAGCGTCCGGGAGTTCTGCGAGGAGGAGATCGCTCCGATCGCTCAGGAGATCGAGGACGAGCACCGGTTCCCGCAGGAGGTCTTCGACCAGCTGGCGGAACTGGACATGATGGGCGTCCCCGTCGCCGAGGAGTACGGCGGTCTCGGCGGCGACCAGCTCATGTACGCGCTCGTCGCGGAGGAGCTCGGGCGCGTCTCGGGCTCCGTCGGGCTCTCCTATGCCGCCCACGTCAGCCTCGCCACGAAGCCCATCGAGCTGTTCGGCACGGAGGAGCAGAAGGAGCGCTGGCTCCGGCCGTTGGCCGAGGGCGAGTACGTCGGCGGGTGGGCGCTCACCGAACCCGAGAGCGGTAGCGACGCGAGCGACATGGACACCCGCGCGGTGAAGGAGGGCGACGAGTACGTCCTCAACGGGACGAAGCAGTTCATCACGAACGCCAGCGAGGCCGGGAGCGTCCTCGTGAAGGCCGTCACGGACCCCGGCGCGGGCTACGACGGGATCTCGACGTTCATCGTCGACCCGCGCGAGGACGACGGGTTCGAGGTGACGACGATCTGGGACAAGATGGGGCTGAACGCCTCGCCCACCTGCGAGATCCAGTTAGACGACGTCCGCCTGCCGGAGGACCGCCTGCTCGGCGAGGAGGGCGACGGCTGGGACCAGACCAAGAAGACGCTGGACGGCGGGCGAATCTCCATCGCCGCGCTCTCGGTCGGCCTCGCGCAGGGCGCGTACGAGGCGGCGAAGCAGTACTCGACGGAGCGCGAGCAGTTCGGCCAGCCCATCAGCAAGTTCGACGCCATCCGGGACAAGGTCGTCGAGATGGAGCGCAAGACCGAGCGCGCACGCCTGCTCACGCACAAGGCCGCATGGAAGTACGACAAGGGCGAGCCCGTCACGAAGGCGAGCGCGCTCGCCAAGCTCGACGCGAGCGAGGCCGCACGGGAGGTCGCCGAGGAGGCCGTCCAGACGCTCGGCGGCTACGGCTACACCACCGACTTCGCTCCCCAGCGGTTCTACCGCGACGCGAAGCTCATGGAGATCGGCGAGGGCACGAGCGAGATCCAGCACCTCGTCATCGGCCGGGAACTCGGCCTGTAGCGAGAGACTGCGGCTATCCGTCCTGCGGCACCGCGCCGTTCTCCTCTTCGGGCCGGTCGCGGACGGCCGGCATGCTGGGGTCGCGGAACGGCGATCGCCCGAGCGCCGCGCCGTCGAGGTCCTGCTCCTCGAGCTGGTCGCGGAGCGTCCGGGTGAGGCGGTTGACCGCGGTGACGTCGAGGCCGTGTTCCTCCATCAGGTCCTCGAACCGGGGGTCGTCCGTGAGCGACTCGAAGCGCTCCGAGAGCTCCGCGAGCGCCTCGGGGTCCTGCTCGCGCACCCACTCGTCGTCGTGGAGGCCGAGCCGGCGCTTTCGCTCCTCGTCGACGACGTACTGGACGACGACCAGCGCTACCTTCTGGATGGCGCGCTGGCTGCCGAACGCCGTCAGGTCGAGGTCGGTCATGATGCCGAGCGCGCGGTCGCGCTCCCAGGCGGTGAGCGACAGCGTGTTGCAGAGGGCGTGGGTGATCCTGGCCTTCTCCAGTCGGTGCATCCGGGCGCTGTGGCCCTCCATCGCCGGGTGCTGCTCGTCGTGGAGGCGGCGGAGGTTCTCGCCCACGTCCTCGTCGGGCCCGTCGGCGCGGCCGATGAGCGTCGCGCTCGGGGTCACGACGTCCCATCGCCGGAACCGCTCGTCCTTGACCGCGTCGACGCGGGAGAGCGCGCCGTCGCCCGGGCCGCTGCTCACTTCGCGGCGCAGCCACGCTCGTTCGATGTTCGACGGCGGTCCCGCAGGCGCGGGGGTGCGACCGCTGGTCATCTCGTACGGTCTTCGTGCTCGTGCGTATATAAAGTCGGGGCTGCAGGGGAAGCGCCGTCGCAGGAACAGGTCCGAGCCGCGCGCGTCCTCGTCACTACGAACCCTTGTCGCGAGAAGAACTTAAACGAAGTGCGAGTATCACCTTCGCCCGCTGCCGGCGTACCTGTCTCACCTCTTTGATAAGGAATTTTCCGGTCGGACCCGAACGCTTGGCTAACGCATGACGGACCCCTCTACGGCCGAGCGGGTGCGGGCGAACGCGACCGAGATAGCGTCGACGCTCGTCACCGGCATCTGGCTCGCGGCGCTTTTCACGGGACAGGACTGGTGGCTCGCCGCGCTGCTGTTCGGCTACGTGGTCGTGGTGCCGATCGTCTCGCTCCTGTACGGCGACGAGAGCGACCGCGAGGAGTGGTGGGACGACTGGACCGGCGAGAAGGCCGTCGACGAACCGGCGGAGAGAGAGCGGGCCCCCGACCCCGACGAGACGGCGCTCGAACGACTCCGCCGCCGGTACGCCGAGGGCGAACTGACGGACGAGCAGTTCGAGCGCAAGCTGGAGCGTCTGCTGGAGACGGAGACGCTGGAGGACGTCGAGGACGAGCGACGCTCGCGCGGGATAGAGCGCGAGACCGAACGGAACTGACCCCCGCTGAATCGCCCCGTCGGTCGCCGTCAGATCACCCGCCCGTGAGTCGGTCCCAGAGGGACTTCATCTCCGACGCGGACGACATGCCTTCGAGTTTCTTCAGTGTCTCCTTCTCCTCCTCGCGGTTCGACTCGAGCGGGTCGGTCACGTCGTCGTCGAGGTCGAGTTTGTCCGCGACAGTCAGGGCGCTGTCGTAGCTGGTGATCTCGATGCGCTCGGTCTTCATCGCCGCGCCGAGGAAGTAGAGGTTCTTCAGGTCGGCGTCCTGCACCATCCCCTCGAACTGCTGGCGGTCCTGCTCCAGCGCGTCGACGACGGGGTCGTCGCGCTGTCGCGGCTCGACGCCGTACGCGTCGAAGGCCCGTTCGACGCGCTCGACGTGGTTCTCCGTCTCCTCGCGGTGCGTACTGAAGCCGTTTTTCAGGTGGTCGTTCGTCGCCGCCATCGCCATCTCGTCGAGGGCGCTGACGAGTTCTTGCTCCATGTAGTAGATGCCCTCGAGTTCGTACTCGAACATCCCCTCTAACGACTCGATGTGCTGATCGGTGCTCATGATCCGTTCGATGGACGACGAGAGAGTCAATAACGGCGGGGATCCGTCGGATCAGCCCGCATACTCCGGGATGTGGTGTTACCGAGAAGGGGAAACGTCGAGGGTGTCAGCGGAGACCGACATTACCACCTGGCCGCGCTCGGCGGCGCGAACGAATGTGAGCGCGCCGAGCGCACGGGGAAGGGAAGGCGCTCGGAGCGTGCGCTGACGACCGTCAGCGCTCGCGCAGACTGGCGAGCCTGGAACGAGTGCCGAGGGCACTCGTTGGAGGACATAAAAAGGGCGAAGCGACCGACGCCAGTCGGTCGCGAGGGCTTTTTAGTTGATAGTGGTGTGCTCGCTCTCCTCGTTCAGCGCGAGGTTGGCGGCGATCTCGGCGTTCCGCATGGCGAACTCCGCGGTCTGCTGGAGGCTGACCAGCACCTCGCGCACTTCGAGCAGGGAGTCGTTCTCCATCTCGGGCAGGTCCGAGAGGATCTCCTCCTGTCGGTCGCCGATGTCGTGGAACTTCTCGCGGACCTCGATGGTGAGGTCGTAGTCCCGTTTGACCGCGGACTCGACGGCGAAGGCGGTGATCTCGTCCACGTCGTCGGTGAACTCACGGATGCGCCGCATAGTGCCGGCGTCGACGTCGAGGCTGTGGCCCTCCGAGTCGAGGACGATCTCGGCGATGTCCTCGGCGTTGTCGGCGGTGAGTTCGAGGTTCTTCGCGATCGAGCGGTAGCCGATGAGCGGGAAGCCGTCGCCGAGGCCGACCGCGCGGGCGAGGTTCGGGTTCTGGTAGGCCGTGAAGATCAGCCGCAGCAGGAGGACGAAGATCTTGTTGGCCTGGCGCTCCCGGTTGAGGGCGCGCTGGGCGAGGTCGGGATTGCCGTGGGCGAGGGCCTTGATGGCCTCGCCGCGCATCGTCGAGCCCGTCGACTCCAGGCGTTCGAGCAGGTTGTCGAGCGTGAAGTCCTCGGGGTCGACGGAGCAGCGGATGGAGATGCTCTCCGGGGTCTCCTCGATGACGCCGAGGCCCATCAGCTGGGTTTCGGCCTTGTAGACCGCGTTGATGTGGTCCGAGTCGAGCGCGCCGTCGGACTGCTCGACGCGGATGACCCGCCGCCCGAGCACGTACTGCGCGAGGATCGCCCGTTCGACCGCGTCGGCGTCGAGGTCGTCGGCGTGGATGATCGCTTCCGACTCGCCCGTGCTGGCGGATTCGGGCATCACGGTGAGCGTTCCCTTGCCGCCCATCCGGAGCGAGACTTCGTCGCCCTTCTCGACGTCGTGTTCCTGCGCCCACTCGGCGGGGAGCGTCATCGCCAGCGTGGACGGGCCGAGCCGCTGCACTTTACGCGTTTCCATACCGAATCGAAGCGCTCCGATCACCTTAACCTTGACTATACTACCCTTAAGACTTTGACCAATATTATAATGTTAGTCGTTACCTCGACGATCAGACCACTTGGAGCATGCGGCGCTCGAACCGACCGACGCGGACCTTCCGCCAGCCCCGCAGCGACTCGTCGACGGCCTCGTCGTCCGTGTCGACGCGGAGGACGCCGACGCCGTCGAGTTTCGCCCGCGAGGCGACGACCTCGACCTCGGAGCGCTCGATGACCGCCGGCGATATCTGGTCGTTGCCGCGCCCGAAGATGAACCCCTGGCCGCCGATGGGCGAAACCACGATCACGTTGCGCTCCCCGAGGGAGTCGAGGATCTCGTCCTCCGCAGCGTCGCGGGCCAGCACCTCGCCATCCTGCCAGACGTCGACGCCGAGCGGCGACCCGTCGAACCCGAGTTCCGCCTTGATCGCGCCGACCGTGCTGCCGGGGCCGAGGACGTAGGTCACGTCGGGCTCGACGTCCGCAGCGAACCCCGCGGCGAGCGACTCGACGGAGCCGCCGCCGAGTTGCTTGCTCGACTGCAGGTCCTCGGCGACGGGCACCGGCCGCACCGCCTTCAGGTCCGTCTCCACCTCGCCGCCGCGGTAGGCGTCCTCGTCGATGTCGTTTATCTCGCGGTCGGCGACCGCGTCGAACGTCGCCGCGATGCGGCCGGCGTCCTCCGGCGTGACGCCGAACACCGAGGAGTACACCTTGACGCCGGCGGGGATCCCGAGCATCGGCGTGTCGTCGTCCGCGGCGTCGAGGACCGCGGCGACGTCGACGGCCGTCCCGTCGCCGCCGGCGAACAGTACGAGGTCGACGTCCGCGTCGAGAAAGGCGCGGACGGCCTCGCGGGTGTCCTCGGTCGACGTCTCCGCGCCGGGGTCGGTGACGACCGTCGGGTCGAACCCCGCGGCGCGCGCCTCGTCGGCACCCATCTCCCCGCCCGCCGCGAGGAGGTCGATGCCGTCCGCCCGCTCACGGAGCGCGCTCTGCGCGTCGGTCGCGCGCTCCGGCGCGCGCGGTTCCGCACCGCGCTCGCGCGCCTCCTCGACCTTCCCGTCGGTGCCTTTCAGTCCGACGCGGCCGCCCATCCCCGCGATCGGATTCACGACTACCCCGATGCGTCGCATGGGAAACGCTTCGGCCGAGACGGCAAAAAGCGCCCGACCCGCCGCGTTCGTCAAAAGTTAAGAGAGCGCATACGAAACGTCAGCCCATGACGACGATCCTCGCCGCCGAGACCGCACTGCCGATCAACGCCGTCGGCTACGGAGTCCTCGCCGTCAGCCTGCTCATCACCGCGGCCTGGCTCGCGTACCTGTACCGCTGATAGTTGAAATTGAACCGATTCACACATCGACCGGAACCGGTCGAGTGTGTCATTGCGTTCAATTTCAACTATGGGACTCGACGGGGTCGACCCGCTGTTCGAGCCAGTCGGCCGCCGCGGCGACCACGTCCTCGTCCGGCCCGGAGATCTTCACGCGGACGTAGTCGCCGGGGTAGCTCCCGACCGATACGTCGAACTCCTCCTGCAGCGCCGCAAGCCGGTCAAGCAGCGCGCTCTCCGGTTCGTCCGCCTCGACGACCGTGACGTGTTTCGTGGTGCCGCTGAACTCGTCGGCCACCAACTCGAACATCGCCGTCATCTCGTCGGGGACGCCCGGCAGGACGTACACCGACTCGACGACCGCGCCGGGCGCGACGCCGACCTCGTTGTGGAGGACGCGCGCGCCGGCGGGCAGGTGCGCCGTCCGTTCGGTGAGGTCCTCGCGCGTGTAGCCGCCGTGCTCTTCGAGCCACTCCAGCACTTCCTCGTGTTCGACCACGTCGCGACCGAACGCGGCCGCGACGCCCTCCATCGTCACGTCGTCGTGGGTGGGACCCAGACCGCCCGTCACCACGACGACGTCGTACTCAGCGCGGTACTCGTTGACGACGCGAGCGATGTCGGCGACCCGATCGGGGACGACGGTGACGCGCTCGACGACGACGCCCCTCGCGTCGAGTTCGTCGCAGAGCCAGGTCGCGTTCGTGTTCGTCGTGTCGCCCGACAGGAGTTCGTCGCCGACAGTGACCACGGCGGCGTGCATACCCGCGATTACGGGCCGGAGAGTAAAAGTTCGGGGCTTCAGCCCCGGTAGGCGCGTTTTCGCGAGCCGATACGCAGCGTCCTCTTGCGTGCCGCGGCCAGCAGTTCCGCCGAAACAGATCTTGTCACCCGGTTAATCAAAACAACTCGGTTACTTCAAAATCGTACTGGTTTATGCTAGTGGGCGATCTATGAGTAAGTAAGAGGAGTGTAAGATGACTGACAGCGGTTTCGACGCCCTATCGAACGAACGCTGCCGCGAACTACTGGTTTCCCTGCTGGACAGCGATCATCGGGTCGTCCCGGAACTCTCCGACGAGGCACGCGAAATCGCTAATTCGAACGAGGAGCTGCTCCGGAAACACCTGGCCAGTTCCAGGGAGGTAGCCGGTGTGGACGAGGATCTGCTCGGGGTCCGCCTCGTTCACCTGCCGAAGATCGCCGACTACGGCTTCGTGGAATGGGACCGGGACGCGAACGTGATGTCGCGGGGACCGCGGTTCGACGACCTCCGACCGCTCCTCGAGATGGTAGACGACCCCCGCGAGGTCCCCCCGTCGGAGATCCCCGTCATGATGCGCCGTTCGGACGGAGCTGAGACGGAGTTCCGCCGATAACGCTCTCGTTGACTCGACGGCGGCGGAACTACCGAGGCGCTTACGCGGGGGAGAGCGTGAACGAGAATTCCGATCCGACTCCGGGCTCCGAGTCGACCCATATCTCCCCGCCGTGCCGGTCGACGATCCGCTCGCACAGCGCCAACCCGATCCCGGATCCGGGCTGGTCATCCTGCGAGTGAAGGCGCTGGAAGACCTCGAAGACGCGTTCCGCCTCGTCGGGATCGATCCCCGTCCCTTCGTCGCGGACCGATACGGTCCACCTCTCGCCCTCCCGTTTCGCCGACACGTGTATCACCGGCGGCTCGTCGCCGCTGTACCGGATCGCGTTCGTCAGCAGGTTCTGGAACACCTGCCGCAACTGCCGCTCGTCGCCCTCGACGGCGGGCAGCGGTTCTCGCGTCAACTCGGCGTCGGACTCTTCCATCCTGAACTTGAGATCCGCGAGCACGTCGTCGAGAACGGCGTCGAGATCGACGGGGCCTAGCGCGTCGCCTCGCGTCCCGACCTGCGAGTACTCGAGGAGGCTCTCGATCATCTCCCGCATCCGGTCGGCCCCGTCGACCGCGAATTCGAGGAACTCCTCGCCGTCCTCGTCGAGGTCGTCGCCGTGTCGGTCGTCGAGGAGTTCGAGGAAGCTCGTCACCATTCGCAGCGGCTCCTGCAGGTCGTGAGAGGCGGCGTACGCGAACTGTTCCAGCCGGTCGTTCGACGCTTCCAGCTTCGTTACCGCCTCCTCTAACTGCTCCTCGGCTCGCTTCAACTCCTCGTTTTGCTCCTTGAGCGTCTGGGCGTGAATCATCGCTTCCGCCTCGCGGACGCCGATCCCCAGCCCCGCGATCGACCCGATTGCCAGGAAGACCGCCTGGGTCCCGAACGTGAACTCCACGTTCACGCCGGGATGGAGGACGCGCAGACCGAGAACGATGCCCATCACGGCCACGCCGCCGAAGACCCACAGCACGATACGCGGGTAGAACTCGGGCCGGATCGTCGTGTTCGGCAGCCAGACCCCGATGTACAGCGTCACGATCCCGAGCGAGCCGACCAGTACCAGATCGAGTACCGCCTCCAGAAGTATCCCGCTACTGGCGAACGTGATCACTGCTCTGACGACCGCGACGACGAGGAGCAAAACGCCGAGCACGGGGATGATCCGGTGCCAGTAGGTGACTTCGTCTCGACACGACTCGATCGTCGTGTCGAAGTCGATAGAGCCTCCACTCATTACGCCGTACCTGAACCGCGCCGCGGTTCAGGATCACTTTTTACTATCCAAACCGTTTAAGTAGGTCACCGGGACGTTGCCTCCAACTCCGACAGCGTATCCCCGAGGATCTGGTCGATACCCCGCCGGAGTCGGGACGCGACTGCCTGCTGCGTGATCCCGAGTTCGTCCCCGATCTCGGCCATGGTCACGTCGCGCGGCGAGTTGAAGTACCCGCGTTCGTACGCGAGGACCAACGCCTCCCGCTGCGAGTCGGTCAACGCCGCTCCGGTGTCGGTCTCTATCGGCGTGAGCGCGTGCAGTTTCGTTAGCGTGATCGGGATGTCCAGCTCCCGACAGCGCCGCTGAAACGCCGCGATGTCGCTCCGGTCGTCGCCGCGGACGTCGAACGTCCACTGCCGGTTCGTGCCGACCGCTCTGACGAGGGGGATCTCCGTCTCCGTCAGCGTGCTCAACACCCCGTCGTACTCCAGCATCCACTCGACGCGTAACAGATACTCGTCCTCGACGGAGTCGATGAGTTCGATACCTTTCACTCCCGGATGATCGGCGAACGCCCCCTCGACGTCGTCGATCGACGTCCCGCGAACCCAGAAGTAGGGGACCACGACGTCCCGGGCCGGGATCATGCGCTCCAGTTCGACCGTCACGTCGGGCAGTCGGTCGAAGACGCTCCCCAACGGAAACTCGTCTGCGGGAACGGTGAACGTCGCCTCGGTAGCCATCGTCTCGACCGTCGCGGTCCGGCGGTAAAGGCCCTCGCTTCGGCTACCGCATTCCCGGCGGCGGCCCGTCGTCGAACTCGTCGTCCTCGGTCTCGACGTCCAACCCCATCTCCTTGCGCTTGTTCTCCAGTTCCCGGATCTGCCGGAGGTAGTAGATCAGGCCGGCGATCATCACCGCGCCGAGGACCGCGACGAGGCCGCCGAAGATGAGGATGTCGCGCTGGAGGTAGTACCGGACGAACACGTTCCGGTCGGGGTCCTCCCAGCGGATGTGCATGCGGTCGCCCACCACCTCCTTCGCGGAGGGGTCGGGGCTGACGTGGCCGAACAGGAAGTTGTCGGTCCGGTGGTTCGGCGGCAGGACAACCTCGTACGAGCCGTCGACGAGCACCGGCGAGCCGAACTCCTTCGGCCGCGTCTCCGCCGTGTAGGCGACCGAGCCGTTCTCGTCCGGGAGCTCGATCACCGTCTCGCCGCCGTCGATCCTGACGTCGAGGTCGGTGCCGTTGACGAACGTTCCGTTCGGGTAGCGGAACTGCACCGCGCGGACGTGGACGGGCTCGTTCCCGCTGAACCCCTCCTCGTACACCTCGATCTCGGAGGTCTCGGTGACGTTGTACACCGCCTGGTACTCGCCGCCGTCTATCGTTATCGTCGCGGTGGCGTTCGTCTCCCAGTCGTACTCGGCGTCCTCGTTAACCTCCTCCTCGTCGAGCTCCTCGGCGAAGGGGCCGACGCTACACCCGGCGGTGACGGCGATCAGCGCGACGGCGACCGTGGCGAGGACGAGGCGGCGATTCATGGAACGACGGCGCGGAGTTCGGCGGGGAGGTACTGGCCGATGCTGGCGAGCAGGCCCGGCGGGTCCGTGCTCTCGGTGCAGACGATGCTCTGTTCCAGCAGCCCCAGTCGCTCGACGGTGACGATGTCCTGCGCGTGGCCGGCGCGGTTGACCGTCGCGCGGACCTCGCCGCGGGTCGCGCTGTTGACGTTGACGCGGCCGTCGCCGCGGGTCCAGTCGTACAGGCGGTCGCGCTCCTCGTCGGCGAGGCGGTTGGGCTCGTTCTCCCCGCCGTACACGAACCGCATCGGCAGGTGCTGGACGAGGCCGAACCGCTCGCGGACCTGCGCGGGCGACCCCGGCCCGAGGTCGATCTCGTCGGCCGGAATGCGGACCGCCTCGCCGGCGTCGAGGACGAAACCGTCCTCGTCCCAGCGTTCGAGCGTGCCGACGTACGTCTCGCCGGCCTCGAACTCGCCGGTGATCTCGCCCCACTCCTCGCGGAGCAGGTTCCGCGCGACGACCGCGTCGTCGCCCTCGACGGTGACCGACGGGAAGTCGTCGTGGCGGACGCCCACCTCGTAGGTCACGTCCAGATCGCCCAGCGCGTTGGCCACGAGCGACCGCAGGGAGTCGAGCGAGCGTTCGCGGGCGTCGCCCTCGACGTAGAGTTTAGTCGCGAGTACGACCATTATGCCTCTACGTTCAGCTCGTCGCGGAGCGCGTCGATGCGCTCGTCCATCGAGTCGACGAGTCGGGTGTTCTCCATGGCCTCCAGCGGCGACCCGCACTCGGGACACTCGAAGCCGAACTCCATCGCCTCGCCGAACTCGAAGCGGATGGAGTCGACCTCGCAGAGGTAGAACTCGTGGTTGCGCTCGTACTCGCGGCGGTTCTCGAGCGCCTCCAGCAGGCGGTGCATCTCCTCCTCCAAGTTCTCCGGGATGTTGTCGTACTGGAACGTCCAGAGGTACGTGAGCCACCCGGAGTCCTCGTCGCGGAGCCGTCGGTACGTCGCCAGGTCGTTCTCGTACAGGATAAACAGCGCCCGGCGCACGTCGTTGAGTTCGAGGTCCAGCTCCTCCGAGAGCTCCTCGTCCGTGACCTCGCCGTCCGGCGGGGCGGCCGCGACCGGCATCCCCTTCGGTCCGACGAGCTCGTGAAGGTACTTCTGGATGACGGGGTCCTCGAGCAGATCCTCAAAAGCCATTACCGGAACCTTGTTTCGACCACTCATTAAGTCTTTTGAGGCGTCTCCGCCAGCGAGTCGGGTCTCGCACGGTCTCGCCGGGGAACGGACCCGTCGATCGGTCGCCGTGGGTCGCCGGTCCGCGTCAGTCTTCGGTTCGCGTCGCTCGTCGGCCCGCTAGTCGCCGTCCCCGTCCGCTTCGTCCGCTGGGACGACCTTCTTGCCGGTCGCTTTCGGCACCACGTACTGGTCGGCGTCCTCCCACTCGCGGTCGAGTTCGCGGCCGTCGAACAGGCGGTCCAGGAAGACCGCGAGGCCGGCGACCTCCGAGTGGGGCTGGTTCGTGACGCCGACGTTCCAGTCGGCCGCCTCGTACACGTCGAACGGAACCTTCTCGGCCCCGACGACGACGAGCACCGGTTCGTCCTCGTGGGCCGCCCGGATATCGTCCTCGACGTCCTGAACGCGCTCGCCGTACATCGTGAGGTGGACGACCGCGCCGGGCCAGTCGCGGATAGTGGCCTTCGGCGAGTCGGTGAGCTCCGCCTCGAACGGGCCGCCGAACCGGTCGGTGATGTCGCGGATCGTCTCTCTGGCCTGCGACGACTCGGTCAGCACGACGCGGTCCGCGCCGAGCGCGCGGGCGGTCAGCCCGACGTGCGTGGTCATCCGCTCGTCGCGGCCGGGTCGGTGGCCGAGCCGTAGCACGGCGACCTCGGGTTCCCCCTGCATACGTGGAGCGTGGCAGGGGGACGGTTAGGGGGTTTCGCTTCCGCGACGAAGGGAGGCCGGCGGAACGGCGGCGGCGTCGCTGACCGTCGCGCGGTCGCGGAAAAATCCGAGGGTCGCTCAGGCCGTCACTTCGTTCCCTGCACGTCGACGACGAGCACCGGCACGTGCGTCGAGCGGAGCGTCCGCTCGGTGACGCTACCGAGCAGCGCCCGCTTGACGCCCGAGCGGCCGTGCGAGCCCATCACGACGAGGTCGATGTCGTTTTCGTCCACGTAGTCGGCGATGAGAACGTGGGGCTTGCCGGCGGAGACGTTTTCGACCGCCGTCAGCCCCCGCTCGCGGGCGCGGTCGGCGACGTAGCCGGTCGCCGCCTCCGCCCGTTCGCGGACTTCGTCCATCTCGGCGAAGTTGCCCTGTTCGATCCGGTCGATCTGTTCGCCGCCGAGACTGATGCTCAGCGAGTCGGTGTCGACCACGTACAGGGCGTGTACGCTGGCCTCGTACTTCTCGGCGAGGTCCAATGCGGAGTCGACCGCCGCCTCGGCGGTTTCGCTGCCGTCAGTCGGAACGAGTATTTTCTGATACATGGGTCAGTCGTCCGCGGGAGTGTCTCCGCCGCTGTTCGAGACGATGTCCTCGGCGGTCTGTTGCTGCCCCATCGGTTCGGGGCTGTGACATTGCCGGACCATCTTCTTGGTCTCTAACGGCGGTTCGGGAGTCGCCAGCGAGACCGCGATAGTGACGAGGAACACCAGCGGCGTCCCGACCAGTGCGGCGCCGATGGGCGGGACGTACTGAGCGTACAGCGGGACGAGCGCGCCCGATTCGCCGGCGGCCTCGCCGAGGAACCCGACGTAGTTGGGGAGCACGCTGTTGATGATAGACCCGATCCAGAGGAGCAGCCCCACGGTCATTCCGGCGAGGGCGCCCTTCTGGTTGGTGTTCTCCCACCAGAGACCGAGGAAGAACATCGGGAACAGAACGGTGCCGGCCAGCGAGAACGCGTAGGCGACCAGTTCGCCGATGAGCGCCGGCGGGTTGAACGCCGTGACGGTGACCAGCGCGCCGATGACGACGATGGTGGCGCGGCCGATGAGGACCTGCTGACGCTGGGTCGCGTCGGGGTTGATGAGCTCCGAGTAGATGTCGTGTGCGACGGCCGAGGAGGCCGTGATGAACAGCCCCGCGGTCGTCGCGATCGCCGCGGCCATCGCGCCGGCGGCGACCAGACCGACGAACCACGTCGGGAGGTTCGCGAACTGCGCGGCGAGCACCACGATGACGTCGCCCTCCGCGCCGGACATGCCGCCCTCCGCGGCGTAGGCGCTGCTACCGGTGACCACCTCGAAGAGGTCCACGCCGAACGCGGCCATCGCGGGGGCCGCCCAGTACAGCAGGAGGATGAAGAAGAGCCCCCAGACGCACGACCAGCGGGCGGTCCGTTCGTTCTCGACCGTGTAGAACCGCACCAGCACGTGGGGAAGCCCGCAGGTGCCGAAGATGAGCGAGAACGCCGTTGCGACCCAGATGTAGTACGAGCCGTTCTCGAACGGCGCCGAGAACTGTCGGCCCAGCTCGTCGAACAGGGCCCCGTACTCTACCTGTGGCAGTATCGTCGAGTACCCCTCCGTGAAGCCGACGGCGTACACGCCCGCGAGGAACGCGACGATGAGGATGACGTACTGGACGGCCATGTTCTTCGTCGCGCCGAGCATCCCCGACAGCGCGAGGTAGCCGACGGTGATCGTCATCATCACGACGATCATCGGGATGATGTCCAGACCGAAGACGTACTGGCCGACCAGCCCCATCCCGCGGGCCTGTCCGACCGAGTAGACGTACGCGATGAGCAGCGTCGTGAACGCCGCCAGCGCCCGCGCGAGGGGCGAGTTGAAGCGGTCGCCGACGAAGTCCGGCGCGGTGTACTTCCCGAACCGGCGCATCTGCGCGGCCAGGAAGATGAGCAGGACGAAGTATCCCGTCGTCCAGCCGACGATGAACGCCAACCCGTAGAAGCCGGCCAGTGCGACCAGCCCCGCGAGTCCGAGATACGACGCGGCGGACATCCAGTTCGCCCCGATCGCCATCCCGTTCTCGATGTTCCCGATGCCGCGACCGGCGACCCACATCCCTTCGGTGTCGGCCACCTTGAACACGTAGCCGATGGCGAGGAACGACGCCATCATTAGGAAGACCATGATCGCCGGGATGAGCTTGAACGAGATGTCGAGCGCCTCGGCCTGCAGGGGCACCGTCATCCCTGTCCACCCCCGTCAGTGGCCGTGGCGTCGCCGGTACCGTCGGCGTCGTCCTCGACGCCGGTGTCCACCCTGCTGGGGTCGATATCGTACTTCTCGTCCAGCGCGTCGCGCTTCCGCGCGTACCAGACCGACAGCAGCAACGCGCCGGTCGGTGCGCCGAGGGCGACCAGGAAGTAGTGTAGCGGGAAGCCGAGCGCGGGGATCCGGGTCGTCATCGCGTCGGGCGCGATGGCGGTGAGCGTCACCGGGCCGAAGACGATGACTGCCCAGATGATGAAGCCCGTCCAGACCACGCGGAGGTGGTCGCGCATGAACGGCGTGCTCGGCTTCAGGAGGTTCACCTCCCTGTTGAGGTAGTCGGTGTTTCTGTGGTCCTGTGCGGCCTGCGTGACGGTCCCGCCGTCCATCTCGACGGGGGAGTCGTCCGCATTTCCGTGCGTGTCGTTGTCTTTCATGGTTTCCTTCGGTTTCTCGCGGTGGTCGCTGTCGTTCGAAAAACGGTGCCGGTCAGTCGCCCTGGACTTTGCGCTGGATGTCGCTGACGACGTCGGGGTTGCGGAGGGTGGAGGTGTCGCCGAGTTCGTCCTCGTTGGCGATGTCCTCCAGCAGCCGGCGCATGATCTTGCCCGAGCGGGTCTTGGGGAGTTCGGGCGTGAAGATCACCTGTTCGGGGCGAGCGATCGGGCCGATGGCGTCCTCGACGCCCTCGACGATCGCCTCGCGCAGCTCTTCGCTTTCCTCGTAGCCGTCCTCGGTGATGACGTAGGCGTAGACGGCTTCGCCTTTCACGTCGTGTTCGCCGCCGACGACGGCGGCCTCGGCGACGCCCTCGACGCCGACGATGGCGGACTCGATCTC
>NZ_RCDI01000009.1 GCF_003675875.1 Halostella limicola
TCAGCGAGCTCACCGTCGTCGTTCTTTTCCGCTCTCGAAAGGTCTCGGTTGGACATGTACTGAAAACCTCCGTTAAATCTGGGTCGTCCGCTGCGTGTCGTCGATCGCCTCTGCCGCCCGCCCGACGTTGACTCGCACCGTCACGATCTGCGTCGCGGGCGCGTCCTCGCCCGGCGCGTAGACGAGCGCGCCGTCCGCGTTCACGAAGTACTGGCCGACTGCGTCTTCGGCCTCGTCGCGGTGCGGGATGCTCGTCCCGCCGATCTCCATGATCGCGTCGTTGCCGCCGTGGTCCCGTAGCGGGTCTACCACGACGGCCGAGCGCGACAGTTCGACCGTCTCGCCGACCGCGTACTCGCTGGCGGGCTGCTCGAGCTCGAACTCGTGTTCGTGCTCGAAGTCCGCGAACAGCGCTTTCGCCCACGCCGTCCGGGACGCATGGTCCTCGCTATGCAGCGAGACCGTGCCGACGGTGTCCGGCGGGATGACCACCGACCCACTGTCGGCGTGGAACTCGTCGAGACGGGCGCCGTCGACGGTGATGAACATCTCCTGTGTGATGGGGAGTACGTCCGTCACCACGTCGGCGATCTCCACCTTGACCCCGCCGTCGTTCTGAAACAGGTCGAACTCGGCCACGTCGAGAACGGGCGTGTTCTCGGCCCGTGCCGCGCCGCCGAGTGCGGCAGCGCCACCGAGCGCGGCGCCCATCCGGAGCACGTCGCGCCGGGAGATGGGTTCGTCGGCGTGCTCCAGATCCTCGCTGTCGAGATGCCGGGCGCTGCCGACGACGCCCGCGCCGAGTGCAAACGGCCAGAGGTTGTCGAAGTCGAACCAGCCGTCGCCCGTCAGCGGGAACGCCAGCCGTTCGAGGCCGATGGTGCCGCCCGGCGCGGGTTCGAGCGCGAGCGGGCCGAGGTAGAGTCGCCGGTCGGTCTGGCGGACCGGGCCGACGACGTCGAGTTGCACGTCCTCGCCCGCGACGCCGATGTCGCGGTCGCCCTCCAGGTGGAAGAGGGTGTTGCGGACGGTCTGGTAGCTACGGGTCATTGTGCGGTAGAACGGGGAAATCGGTCATCGAGTCGATGCGGTCGCGGTCGAAGATCGGGCGGCGGGTCCGGTGGTGGCCTCATAGATCCCTCGCTACGTCCCCGGCACCGCCGAGGTTGAGCGTCTGGTAGACGCCTTTCAGTTGCGCGTCGGTCGTATCCTCCGCCCACCACATTCCGCGTTCGCGTGCCGCCCACGGGTCTTCGACGGCGTCCTCAGAACTCTTCGCATACACGTCGTTCTCGTACCACGCTTTCCGCGCATCCAGCCACGACTCGACGCCGTCGAGGAACTCACTCGGGAGCGCGCCGTCGCCCTCGCTCTCTGGGTTGAAATGGTGGTGCGTCGGGTCGACCGCCAGATTCGCGTGCTGGCCGTCCGTAAGGTTCGCGTCGGCGGCGGCCAACTCGTCCGCGTAGTGGTGTCCGGACGAGAAGACCACCGAGTCGAGTGTGCCGTCTTTGACGAACGCGATGAACGGTTCATGGTCCTTGAGGTGCGCGTCCGCGGCGCCGAACCACGCCCCGTCGAGTCCCAGCCACTCCTGCCACGCTGAGGATTGGGCCGGGTACTTCATCCAGTAATAGTACGCGTCGGTCTCGTACTCGTCACTCTCGGCCCGCCAGCCGTAGATGTCCTGCATCTCCTGCCGCGTCGAGTAGGACGCGTGGAGCGCCGGCTGCCACTCTGCCAGTTCCGCCGGGTCGTCCGAGACGGTGTGAATGTGGCTGGGTCGCTCCGGCGGTTCGGCCGCCGCGGCCGTCGACGAGAGGCCGACGACGGCGGCGATACCCGCACCTGTCGCTCGGAGGAACTGGCGACGCGTACTCGTTGTCATGGTTCTAGAAGAGGTACCGTGTGGCGAGGCCACCCTGTGCGTTCGACAGCGCTCGAAACTCCGCGTCACGGGCCTGGGCATCGGCGTTCATCGCCTCGGCCTGCGTCTGGTCCGGTTCGGTCTCGTTGATCGCGGCGTCGACGTCGAGGAGCCCGTGTTTCATTTCAGCTTCGGCGATCTTCGGCGCCGGGCGCGCGTACGTGCGTAAACGGTCGTAGATGTCGGCCGGCGCGAGGCCACCCGTCGCGCCCTGGAGGAGCGCGGCCGCGGCGGCCACGTCCGGTGCGGCCATCGACGTCCCCGATTTGACCTTCTTGCCGTCGGGCGTCATCGCCTCTACTTCCATCCCGGGCGCGCCGATGTCAGGCCGGGTACCGCTCGTGTTCCCACCCGAGTCGTCAAGCGTTCCGGGGTCGGGGCCAGTGTTCGCAAAGTAGGCGACCTTCCGCTTGGTCTCGTCGACCGTCGCCGTCGTCGCCGTCACGCCCAGCGCGTCGTCGGCGTCGCTCGGTGAGGCGGTCCAAATAGTGCCGAAGCGGTCGTTGCCCACCGCGACGAACACCGGGATACCGGCCTCGACGACGGCCGCGACGGCGTCCGCGATCGCCTGGGAGAACAGCGGACTCCCGAGGCTCATGCAGACCGCGTCGGGCGTCACGTTGAGCGTCAGCAGGTACTCCAGCGCGCCGACAATGTCGTCGGTGCTTCCGCTTCCGTCATCGTCGAGCGCTCGGAGAGCGAGAATGTCGGCCGCGGGGAGGAACCCGTCGTACGTCGAGTCCGACGCATTCGCCGCCATCTGCGACGTGACGAACGTCCCGTGTCCTGCGCCGTCCGAGAGCACTGAGAGGCCGCCCTCTGCGACCGTCGTGTTGCTGATGTGGTCCTTGCTCTGGTCGAGGATGCGGGTGTTGCCGCTCCCGTCTTCGAACACGGCGCCAGCGTTCAGGCCGGAGTCGATGACGCCGATAGTCAGCGTGCTCGTGTCGACACCGTGGCCGGTGGCGTACGACGCCTCGCGGACCTGCTGCATCGGGGAGACTGTCGCGTCCTCGTTGAATGCGACGCCCGACGAGGACGGCACGCCGGCATCGAGTTGCCCGCTGGCCTTCGTCACTGTGCGCTGGGTGCGGGAGAGGCCGAAGTCCCACGCCGACGAGTCGTCGAGGGCGCCGAGCGGGTCCGGCAGTGACGCGACGATGTTGAGATCGACCATCGACACGTAGCTCTTGTGCGCGAGGCCGGAGCCAAACCGACCACCTGTCACGTGCGGGCGCGGGGCGACGACCGTCATCATGTCGAGCTGGGAGTGCTCGCTCAGGATGCGTCGGTCCTCGTTGTCGTCGACCCACGTTCGGACCGAGTCGGCGCTGTCCGCGTCGTGTTTGACGACCCACGACGGGATCCCGTCGTCGAACATCTTGAGTTCGTCCGGCGAGGTCGTCGCGAGCGTCGTGAGGGCGCTGCTCCCGAAGAGGTTGCCCCCAAGGAACGGCACGGCCGCGGCGGCCGGGACAGCCTGGAGGAAGTCCCGGCGCGTCGGGTCCGTCATGCTGCCACCCCCGTCGTCGGCGAGGTTGTGGCGACGGTGTTCTGCGGTTCGGCGGCCGGTGCCGTGAGGCCGGTCGTGACGACCTCGGTCGGCAGGCCACCGAAGAGGTCGAAGATGAAGTCGACGATCATGAACGGGTTGATGTCCGGGAGCGTGCGGTCCATCCAGTGACGGGCGCGGTCGTAGTAGCCGGGGTCGCGCGTGATCTCCACGACCGCGACGCCTTGCGCGTTCGTGCGCGTCTGGATGACGTGTTTGTTGTCGCCACGTTCGTCGACGGCACCATACTGGGTCGTTCCGTCGTGGGTGAACGCGTTGTCGTTGACCCAGAGCAAGGCCGAGTCCTCGAATGTCTCCGTGTGGATCTCGACGGCCATGTGCGACCGGACGGTCTCGCGGTCCTCACCGCGGAGGACGCGGACCTCTATCTCGTCGGTACCGCTCTGCATCACGCTCTGTGGTTCAACAACGACCTTCCCGGGTGCGTTTTCGCCGCCGGGGATGACGCCGGACACCGTGAGACGATCGCCGTTCTCCTCAACACGTGCGGAACGGAGACCTTCACCGGCGAGTGCGTGGGTGCCGCTCGGTCCGCGCCGGGCGCGGATGGTCGGCGGCTGGCTCGTCGAGGACTCCTCGGCACGGAGGCTGAAGGTTTCGACGAACGGGTCACCGCCCTGATTGCTATACTGTGCGCGCACGAAGTGCGAGCCCTGACTCTCAGGGGTGAAGCTCACGCGGCCGTTGTCGCGGATGGTCGCGTTGACTACCGTGCCGTCGGGTGCGTAGACGTCGACCGCCTCTATCTGCCCGTAGCCAGTGCCCGATTCGGCGCGGAGCTGGAACGTGACGCGCTCGTCGACGCCGGGCCGGAGCGTGTTCACGTCGATAGCGTTGAGGTTGGGCACGTCGCCGCTAAACTGCGGGTTGACGATGCGTGCCGTCTCCTCGCCGACACCGTCCTCGCTGGCGGCGCGAACACGAACGTTCGCGACCGCGGCGTCAGTGGTTTCGATGGGGAACTCGTTTATCTCGACGGACTGGGAGCCGACGAGGCCGCCGTCTGAGAGTTCCCAGTACTCGTCGGGCATCTGTTGGACCGTCCCGTTACTCCACACGATTTCGACGGCGACGTTCTCCTCGTCGACGCCGTCGGGGACCGGGAACGACCCGGAGATCGTCGAGAGCGACTCGTTGACCTCTTCGACGCTCGTCTCGGCGTCGCCCATATCGATGCGGTTGGCCTGGAACGACGCCGACTGCATCTTGTCGATCTGCGTGCGGAGTTCCTCATTGGAGAGTTCGCTCGGCTCCGGGACTTCCTCGTAGCCGGTCTCGTTGAGGTAGTACTCCAGTGCTGGCGGGTAGCCCTCGACGAGTGAGCGAGAGTTGTTGTAGAGGCTCACCAACTGCGCGCGCGTGACGTTTTCGAGGCGCTGCTCGTACTGGGCCTCCAGGTCCGCGATCGTCTCGTTGAGTCGGAGGTTTTGCGCCCACTCCAGTAGGTCGGCGTAACTACTCATGTTCAGGTTCGGCACTTCCGGCGACTTGATCGTCTTCACAGTCACGTTCTGCGCGGGCGGGTTCGCGCGGTCCGGTTCGGGGCTGGGCAAGATAAACGACCCGTTGTAGTCGCCCTCGGCCGCGTCGCGAAGCGTATCCATCGACACGTTCTCCGTGTTCTGAAGGACTTCGCCGTCGACGCGGTATGCCTGCATCTGGACCGTGACGACGTTGTCCGGGACATCAACCGAGAACGACCCATTTTCGTCGGTTGTCGTGGTACGCCGCACGACCTCGTCGTTGTTGACCATCGTCCGAACGCGGTCGGCGCGGTCGGTCAGTTGCTCGTGTTCGTCGCGGAGGTCCTGCTCGATGCGGTTTGCGAGCTCGTCAGCGTCGCCGTGGACGAACGTGTAGCCCTGTTCCGGGGCGCCCTCAGGATATACTCGGTAGACGCCCGACGGGAGTTGCGTGCGGACGCCGTGGTGTTCCTGTTGGTTTACTTGGTTGCCAGTTCTTGCGACAACCTCTGATTCGTAGGTCTGTCTGTTCGTCACTTCGCCAGACGGGCTCAGTTGCTCAACGACAATCGACTGTTGCTCAGGCGTGCCCGGGAACGAGTTAATGACCGGGTTCCCCACGAGCTCTCTGTCAGTCGCGTCCCAGACCGAGATGATTACCGGCTGTTCGGACGACGTTTGGAGTTTCGGGTCATCTATCTGGTCGGTGGTGAGTGCGTTCTGGAGGTCGTACTCTCGCCCCCAGTCGTCAGCTTCGTGGACGAGTAGGTAGGTACCCGACTGGTGTTCCTCAAGGTCGTACGACTCGTTCCACGAGTTCGGCAGTGGATTTTCGAGGTCGTCGAGGAGATCGTCGGCCTGTTGTTCGAGCGATTCGGCGTCGCTCGTGTTGAGCGCCGGTTCTGCGACGCCCCACACTTCGACGGTCGTGTTCGCCGGAACGGGGTCGCCGTTCTGGTCGATTACTTGACCCCCAATAGCGACACTAGTTGGGCCGGCATCACCGATATGTCCAAACGTAGCATCCTCAATTCTGGAACCCTCACTACTCGCCTCGCCCCCAGTATCAATAGAGTGGAAATATCCTTCACCATCACCCACCATCACGGACCCATCAACAACCGTTGGGTCACTCCTCATCAGTGTCGATGTTGTCGAGTACGTCCACGCTTGAGACCCGCTCGAATCGACTGCGTAGACATCCCCATCATTTGCTGCGAAATAGATATTATCACCAGCCACCGTCGGGCTAGTGAAAATGTTGTCAGTTGGGTTTGTAAACTCCCAATTGACGGAGCCAGTATCCTCGTCGAGCGCAGCTAATCGGGATGATGAGCCATTATACGTCGTTACGTAAACGGCGCCGTTATGCACGGTGGGAGCTGTTCTGACTTCGCCGAGGTCTGCTGTATTTGACCACACCACGGAACCATCGCTGGCATTGAGTGACGTCACTCCCTCACTCGTTGAGTCTGACGTGCTGTAAGAGCCAGCAAAGACAGTTCCATTAACGACAGTCAATTCCCGGGCTATTGGCCCGATGCTAGTTGACCATTCTTCACTGCCAGTCGCCGCATCAATACCATACACATTGCCGTCGCCAGTCCCTACGTAGATAGTGCCGTTTTGAACAGTCGGGTTATAGACCGTCCCCCCAGGCGTCGTGAATGCCCATTCTTGGTCTCCACTAGTAGCGTTTACTGCATATAGGGTCTGATCAGAGCTACCAGCATACACTGTTCCGTTATGGTAAACCGCCGAGCCACCGATTACATCTGACGGAGACGTGAACTCCCATTCTTCAACACCCGTATCTGCATTCAGGGCGAGCAACGAATCATTATGAGTTCCAACATAGACAGTTCCCCCAGCTACATGAGGGGTTGAAAACGACATATTACCAATAGAGTAAGTCCACTTCGTCGACCCATTTTCAGTGTATACGGCGTGGACAGTTCCATCAGAGAAACTATTGTCATTCACTGAGGTGAAATAGGCAACCCCATCCACGATCGTCGGAGCGGACCGTATTGATGCTGAGTCACCTGAGGATTGGGATGCATTATGTGTCCATTCTTCGTCCCCAGCAGCTACTACTGCTGTCGTATCTGTACTTGCTGTCGCGGGAAGGCTAACAAATGGACCGATGATGCTCCCCACGAGCAATACTGCCAACACTGCGGAACGGATTTGATTCTGGTTTTGTTTGGTCATCATAAATGATCTTTTGATTATTGGTTATCAGAGGTCGTTGCGTATCGGCGGAGTGTGTCGGCATCGCGCCTCGATAGAAGAACAGCTGAAAGAAGCCCAGTAATCACAGAGCCCGCAAGAAGTGTTTGCAAAACAGTGTCTACTGGGGCAGTAAATACAACTACTCCAGCCAGGTTCTCTTCGGTTGCATGGGGTGCGCCAGCCGCCTGATCAGGGACAACTTCTGCGTCACCTTTCGTGACGTATCCATCAGCCGTGTCTGCGAAAATTCGGTGTTGAATGTATTTACTCTCTGTTTTGAAAATGACTACATCACCGACATCCGGCTGAATATCCACATATACCGACGCTTGAGGTTCATCGTGTCCCATGCTCGGACCGGTCTGAGTCGTCACGCCCATCGGCAACGCCGTGCTCGGAGAGAGCGCGGCGATTAGGACTCCTCCGACGGCAGCGAACAGGAGTATGACTGCCACCAGCAGTTGCTGGGCGCGGGATGCGTCCTCAAACATCGGTTGAAAATCTCCGTTGTTACTCCGCGCTCAGGTAGACCCGTCTCAGGATCTCCGTGAGCACGTCCTGGTCGGACTGGTCTTGCTTGCTCTTCAATCGCTTCGCCACGTCGAACCACTCGTCGATTCGCTCACTCCGGAACGACTTCTCTTCCTTCGCGTTGTCGAGGACGATCCCGACAACCTCAAAGAACTTCTCAGGCTCCATGTCATCGAACGCGACCCCGCCAATGTAGCCGTGCTCGTCGTCGTATCGTTTTCGGTAGCGGTATTGACCGTACTCAAAGAGCCCGAAATCCCCGTCCTCGTAGAGTTTGCCGAGGTGAAGTTCAGGGTCAGTTAGTTCGACTTCGCAGCGTTCGTGGTGCATCGCCGTGGGATCATGGTCGACGATAAGTTCGGTTTCCTCTTCGTCGCGGAAGAGCCATGCCCAAAGCGGTGCATCGCCACGGTCTGGTGGAGCTCGTTTTGCCGTCTTCGAGTGTTTCGTTGTGACCTGCCTAAGGATCTGGTGAGCCTTCCACCGGGCGATCTCGTACGCGCTCGTACAGGGCTGAACCGACTGCGATTCGTCTCGCATTCCACGAACGAACTCGCGGATCTCCCGCTCGCTCATTGCGTCGGTGGGAACGTTCCACGTCGTATCCGCTTCGATTAGGCGCTCGCACTCGTCGGTAGTGAGCTCCGAGACCTCCTTGTCACGGAGGTCATCGACGGTAGACTCACCCCACCAGTTATCGCGGGCACCGAGGGCTTGATGGCTCTGACTCATGGTTTCGTTGGGGAGAGAAACAGCTACTGCCCATACAGCCGTGAGGCAGTTGGCCACCGTGAGGCGTTGCGCCCGTCGCGGGCGTATCCAGCATAAACGCAGCGCTGGGCCAACTCCGGCCAGGGATATGTAAACACACTAGAGCCAGTTAAGTAAAGGTTTCGGGTGCTAAGTACTCTCTAATACTGGAAACCAGTTGAATCAGTTTGAAGCAAGTTTGTAGTAGATTTGACTCTGTCTCGGGGGAAAGACCCACATTGATGGACACTGCGTTAGATGATACTCGCGCATGTCGACGGACCAGTCAGAAGGAGAAAAAGACCAGAAGAGTATCACGCTTGAGATGGAGACGATAGAGCAACTTCGAGAAGCACATCCCCACGCGCTTGACGACTCCGAACGTATCCGCCGGGCGATCGCGGACTCAATCGATCTACAGACTGCTAAGTCGTTCCAGATTACTCGCCGCGACGAATAGGAGCCCCCGGAGGCCGGTGCCCATCGGAACCCCGGGACAACAATCTGACCGACGATTTTCGAGACTATAAAGCCGCCGGTGGTGCTACCGCGGCGCCTTCCACTCCAGCACGTCGACTTTGGTGACCATCATCCAGGCCTGCTGGCCCGACAGCACGACGGCCAGCTCCGCTTCGGCGAGCGCGACGCCTTCGCCGTCGCGACGGTCGACCTCGAGCTCCGCCGGCGCGCAGTGCGGGCCGAACACCCGCTCGATGTCCCAGCCGCCGGTGCGCGTCCGCGCGATCACGGTGACCGGCGCGCCCTCGTGGAAGCGACCGTCGCACCCGACGCAGTGAACGGACTCGCCGACGTCGACGCGGGTGCCGGTCAAAGCTGTCGCCACGTCAACGCGAAACCGAGGAGTCATCGGAGCGCCTCCTCGGCCGCGAAGTCGGTCAGGTCGATAAGCCGGAGGTCGACCCAACCACGACGCTCGGCGACGTAGCGCGCCCACGTCGTGAGGTCCTCGACGTGGTGCTTGTACTCACGCGTGCCCGCGGGCGTGATGACCGTGACAGTGCGGGCGGCGCGGTCGTAGTGGTGGGAATCGCCGTCGGCGTCGACGCCGAGGAAGTTGTGCTTCGGTCCGCTGAGGATCCGAGAGCCGGTACCGTTTTGTGAGTCGTGGGTCGTACTCATTGTTGCTTCCGTGGGAAGCAGCGGGTCGGTGTCTGAAGCACCGGCCCGAGAGATTTTCCCGAGCATCCCCGCGCTTCCTACCAGATCCATGTATCGCCAGCCCCTTATAGCTAACGTATTGTAAGCTATAGTACGTTGCATACTCTCGTAAGCTATATATCCCAGTCGAAATACTGTTAGGACATGGCCGTTCATCAACCGGCAGTGACGCTCGAACCAGACCAACTCAACAAGACAGACCGTCGGCTTCTGGAACTCCTTCGCGAAGGCCGAGTGACGCCGCAGTACGTCGCGGGGGAGCTGGATATCTCGCGACCGTACGCGAGCGAGCGGTTGACCCGGTTCATGGAACACGAAGCCGTCGAGAAGATAGCGCCCGGGCTGTACGAGCTCGTCGACGACCCGGAGGAAGACGATGCAGAGTGAGCGTCGGGAGCGCTCGCCAGACGTCGAGTGTCGGGAAGACGCCCTCGCGAGCATCCGCGACGCGATCGCGTCGGTCCAAGATGTCCCGGCCGCCGCGCTCGACGAGGAGAAACACGCGATGCTCCGGTCGGCCGCGGAGGACCTCGGCAGCCTGGAGCGTGCGCTGACGAACGAGGTTTCGCAGAAGCGCAATACCAGTCCGGAACGCCCTCGATAGGCGCTTATCCGTGGTTCTCCTCGTACGTCTCCGCGTACGCCCTCCAGTTCTCGGTTAGCCGCTCGATCGCTTCCCCATAGCTCCAGTCGACATCCTTCTTGGGTTGATCCCGGCGGTGGAGCTGGTCGAAATGGGGCGAGTCGTGATCGGTATCCACACGAGCAATCTCGACGTTCTCCTCCGTGTCGGGATCCTCGTAGTAGACGTTCACGCAGAACTCGCCAGGATCGGGCTTATCGAAGTGGAATAAGTAGTATTCTCGGCCTCGATACGACGCCAACGCAAATGAATTCCCATTTGACATAGTTCGATCGTGTCCTCGGTGAGCGCCTGGTATTGCGCTTACCACGCATAGACCCTGCATCTTTTTAAATGTTGACCCCGTAAGTCAACACGCGCGGAGGGAACCTACCCTCACCAAATTCCCTCTGGGCCGTGAGACCACAACTATGGATCCCGAAATACAGCGACGGATGCAGTTCTCGCGCCGGCTTGAAGAGGGCGGCATCGACAATGCCCTCATCCTCCGGCGTGAGACCGCAGAGAGAGTGCTGACGGAGAAGCGTATGGAACTACTGGAGGCTATCGCCACCAGTTCAATCGAGTCGAAGCGGGACCTCGCGCGGACGGTCGATCGTGACATCAGTATCGTCAGTCGGGACCTCGACGTCCTGTTCGAGGCTTCCGTCATCGAATACGAGGAGGGCGGTGGCCGGCAGCGGCCGGTGCTAAAGCACGCGAACGTCCTCGTTGAGCCTGTCGTATTCGAGGGCGAAGTCGCGGGGAGTGGCGAATCCGAACCTACGGAAGAAGCCGTCGCTCCGTAACGACTTTCAGATTTACTTTCGGGGCTGCTTCCAAGAGACGGGAGTGCCGACTCTGTCGGTCCGAAAATCGGACACCGAGAAAAACCGCGGTGCTGGTTAGAAGTACGCGCCGCAGGACGGACAGGACACGCCGTCGCGGAAGTGAGCGATCCAGCGGCCGCCCTTGAACCCGAAGTACGCGCCGAGGACTCCGAGCGGTAGGGTGGCCGCGATCCCGGCACCCATTGTCGCGAGGCCCACCATTCCTCCGACAATGAACCCGAAGAATAGCGAGGCTAGCGCGGCGAGGGCTAATGCAAAGATTAGGCTATTTTCCGGACCGTCCGGGCTCACTACTTCATTGCATGATTCGCATTTCACGTCGTAATCGGTGAGATCCATACAGGTCCGACCGTCTCATGCCATCCTTATTATACTAGGCTTCTGACGCTTTTTGAACGAACTCCTCAGGAGAACAGTCGGTGTATTTGCCTTCGTACTGCCCGTGGCAGCTCGGGCAGAGTGTGATGAGATTTGAGAGATCGTTCATGTCACGCCATTCCGAATCGTCGAAGCGAGAACGCGGAGTGATGTGATGGACCGATGGTTCCCGGCCGAGTTCCGTCTCATGTGAACCACAAATTCGGCAGGTTCTAGAATCGCGTTCGAGGCACTTTCGCCGTTGTCGTGACCAGTTCGGTCCATAGCCTTTCGCAGAGTAGGGTGAATCCAGGCCGACGGACTTGTAGACTGATGCTACCAAAAGCTTGGTCAAAGTATGCGTCATATCACGGCGCTAGCGCACTGCTCCGATATAATACTGATTACGAACTAAGAATGTCTTCTATCTCGTCAATTTCGTCATTAGTGAGTTCGCCCTGGAGGCGGCGATCGCCCTTCTCCGTGATCTGGTAGAGGCTTGCTTGCTCATCCGCATACTCGACGAGACCCGCGTCGTGGAGCTTCCGAATCCGCTTGCGGACGGTATCGGCCTTGTAATCGATGTTGGCAGCGATGACTTTGGGCGTCGACACTAACGGTTCCTCCGACCCGTTATTCAAGAACTCAAGAATATGGTCGGCGGAGCCGCTCATGCCGGCCACCCTCTGTCGTCGCATTTCGTCCGTAGTTCGGACATTGGTGTGTTAACTGTCGTGGTGTGATTTTATCAATCCTTAGGGTCGCGGTACGCCACCCACAGTACCATTGATTGGAGTACGTTCGTGAGTAGCATTGATTGTAGTCCCCGAATGAATTGATTAACTTCCGTTTTCTAGCGGTTGCCAATCATTAGTACTATGGATTAGAGTTAAGTAGGTGCGTTGATACATGGGTTACATAGATGCCACTCGTCGTGAATCCCGTCCGGAAAACGAATGCCGGACCGCGGGTCCAGCGCGGTCGCGGCGTGTGGCGTCTATGCACCAAAAAGCACCGTTAACGCCATGATGTACTCCCACACCCATCGGAATAAAGCTACTCCCCAGATGACTAGGGGTGTCGCTGACCGACAGGTGTGGATGCGTGGCGTTTTCGGAAACTCTTCGGAATCGCAAATTCCGGGTGGTAAGCAGTCCTTACTCCACGAAACCGACGAATGCTCCGAACTCCGGAAACTCCGGAAAGACCCCCATTCGATTAAAGTAGCACCGTATCGTCACGTCAAGTACGGAAACGCTCGCGAGCGGTTCCCGAGGATTGACGTCGCGCTGTATAGGCAGCGCGGAACAAGCTCGATCAACGCAACCCAGCGAAGTCCCATGAATGAGAACATCAGCGATTGAATGGACGCGGGCGTCGCAAGACGCCCGTCTGACGAATGTTCATCCGCTTGCTAGAACCTTTATTACCCGTTGGTTCGATTACCAGCGGTGTAAGGAGAAGTCACTAACCACGCGAGAAACCGAGGATGGTAGGACACTCTCGGTTTCTCTCCGGAGCGAATTAAGCGTTTCCCCGCAGAGCGGCATCTCTGCGCACGGAAACGCCGGGCCGGACGCTGTCCTCGCGCAGCGGCGACTTCGCGAGTCCAAACAGTCGTCAATCCACGCATGAGTCAGGAAGACAGCAACACCCGAGACGAGGAAGAGATCCAGACGCTCCGTGCGCGTGTCAGGAAAGTCGAGGACTACTCGAAGGAGTACCTCAAGTCCCGCGTCGACACGCTCGAAGACGAGAACCAGATGCTTCGGAAAGAGCTTGAGCATCTGCGCGCCGAGCTCGAGGAGACGAAGCAGGAGATCGAGGCGTTCACTGGCCCCAGCGGCGGCCGGTCGCCCCCGGAGAAACGGGCGGCCGACCTGAAGCACGCACTCATCCGCGCTGCGGAAGAGGCGAGCAACGCGTCCGTGAACAAGGCCGGTGCGAAGAAGCACTACCGTGACGCCTGGGAGTCACTGGCCGAAGCGGGCCACACGGACCTCAACAAACCCGACGTCTACGACGCCATGGAGGACGCCGCAGAAGCCGAGGGGTTCTTCCTTGGACAGAAGTCGTGTGACGGTCGGAAGATCAAGGCGGTCGGCGTGAAACTCGACGAGTTACCGGCCCACGAACGCGGTAGAGATTCTACTACTGACGGAGAGGAGGCGAACCTCCAGAACCCCCAAACTTCCGCCGTGACTGAACCCGAAACCAACTAACCCACAATATCACACCATGCCCCCCACTGTAAGCAACACTCCACTACTCGCAAGTACAGATTTAGAAAGCGTGCTCAGCGTGCTGTGTAGCGGCTCTACCCGGCGGTTGGGTAGTAGTAGAAAGTCTACTGGCGTCTCGGGAGGTGGCGAGTGATGGCGGCCTCTCTGGAGGACCTCGACTACCAGGAGCAGGACTACGTGGACGAGTTTACCGCGTTCATCCGCGACTACTACGACAACCGCGATGGGTCCGGGGAGAACCGTCTCGGCGAGCTCGTCGAGAAGTACCCCAGCGAGAAGTCGTCGCTCCACATCGAGTGGATGGACCTCTACCGCTACGACAGCGAGATGGCGATAGATGTCCTCGACGACCCCGAGACCCTCGACTACGCGGAGATCGCGCTCCGCAACTACGACCTTCCGGTCGACATCGAACTCAACGCGGACGTGCGTATAGATGGTCTCGACCGCGTCCCCGACAGCGTTCAGTGCGACGTGGGGGACCAGATCCACCGTGAAGGGAAGTTCGCCGCGATCGAGGGCCAAGTGAACCGTGTCGGTTCCAAGGTCGGCTTCATCGAGGAAGCGGCGTTCGAGTGCCAGCGCTGCGGGACGATGACGCGCATCCCGCAGTCTCTCGGCGACTTTCAGGAACCGTACGAGTGCAAGGGCTGCGAACGAGAGGGTCCGTTCCAACTCAACTGGGACCAGTCCCACACGACTCACGCCCAGCGCGCCCGTCTCCAGCTCCCGCCGGAGAAGACGGCCGGCGGCCAGACCTCTTCAGAGATAGAGATCTGGCTGAAGGGCGACCTCGTGAACCGCTACACCGAGGACCAGTACCGGATCACTCCTGGCGACCGCGTCTCGGCGATGTGTCACCTGGAGAAGTACGTTCCCGACGACGCCGATGACGGTACGTACGACGTCCGCGCGAAGGCGAACAACATCCAGAAGCAGGAAACCGACCTTGAAGATCTCGACATCACCGACGAAGACCTCGAACGCATCAGGGAGATCGCGAACAACAACCCGCACCAGACGCTCGTCAACTCGTTCAAACCGTCTCACCACGGCGACGAGTCGGTGAAGGAAGCGCTCGTGCTCCAGTTGTTCGGCGGTGTCGAGAAGCACACACCGGACGGCGCCCGCATCCGTTCGGAACCGCACATCCTCGTCGTCGGTGACCCTGCGATGGGGAAGTCCGACCTCCTTCAGTACGCGACGAAGATCGTTCCCCGCTCCGTCTACACTGTCGGGAACAGTTCGACGGGCGCGGGCCTCACGTGCGCGGCCGTGCAGGACGACTTCGGCGATGGCGGCTGGACGCTCGAAGGCGGCGCGCTCGTGAAGGCCAACGGCGGCCTCTGCGCGATCGACGAGTTCGACAAGATGGATGAATCGGACCGTACGGGGATGAACGAGGCCATGTCGAACGGCCAAATTTCGCCTTCGAAGGCGGACATCTCGAACGTCCAACTTCCGGCGAAGACGACTGTCCTCGCAGCGGCGAACCCCGACTACGGTCGCTTCGACCCGTACGAGTCAATCGGCGAGCAGATCGACCTCGACCCGACGCTCATCTCTCGATTCGACCTCATCCTGACGATGCAGGACAAGCCCGACCGGGACGAGGACGAGGAGCTGGCCGAGAGCGTTCTCAGTCTTAACCAGGACTCCATCGACATCAAACGAGATGACAAGCCGGCGGGGGACACCGACATCGATCCGGAAGTCCCGCCCGAACTGATGCGCAAGTACATCGCGTACGCGCGTCAGGAGATCGAACCGCGCATCAGCGATGCCGCCAAGGAGCGAATCAAGGAGTTCTACGTGCCGCTTCGCGAGAAGGGCATGGACGAGGACAAGCCTATCCCCGTGACGGCGCGGAAGCTCTTCGCGATCGTCCGTCTTGCCGAGGCCAGCGCGAAGATGCGTCTCTCCGATACGGTCACCGTCGACGACGCCGAGCGCGTTATCGGCGTCGTCCGTGACTCGCTCAAGGACGTGGGCGTCGACCCCGAAACCGGCGAGTTCGACGCCGACGTGGTCGAAACTGGATCCTCGAAATCCCAGAGCGACCGCGTCAAAACTGTCGATAAGGTCATAGACATGCTAGAGGAAGAGAACGATAAGGGCGCCCCTGTCGACGAAGTCATTAAAATCTGCGTTGAGAAGGGATTCACGGAACACCGGGTCAAAAAGACGATCGAAAACCGCAAGCAGGAGGGAGAATATTACCACCCCCGTGATGGATATCTGCGACTAACTTAGTCGACGAGCTTCCAGACGTTCATATTCCCCATATCGACTTTCTCAACCACGTCGGCCTCTTCGAGTTCCTTCAGACGACGATCGGCGAGGCTCTGGGAACACCCGACGCGTTCCCAGATGGCCTTCGTCGCGGGCACGTCGAGCTCGCGAATCGCGTCGAGGAACTCCTCGTCAGAGTACTTCTGGGCAAACCGGTTGTTGTCGGCCCGTGGTTGACGATCCGGTGAAGACACATGCTGACTAATGCGCCCGCTGGTAATAATACCAACGGGATTGTTCAACCCCCGTTGGTTTCTTTACCAACGGGAAGTACTAAGTACCCGGACACATAACGTAGTGAGTAAGAGCGCCCGACGGACGGCTGTATAGGCAGTCTGCGTCAGAAGGCATCGGTGTATAGGCACCGATGCGAGTGGCGCTCGAAAAAGCTCGCAACCCAGCGAAGCCCCAAGCGCCATGAAAGCCTACACGACACCCAGTAAAAAATCCGACGGTAGTACCGCAAACCTTTCAAGTAGCTGCGATACCTGCGGCGCCGACGCCCGCAGGTTCGGCCGCAACGGCCGGATCGACGTCGAGTGCCCCAACTGCGGCGTCATCGACACGACCGCCGACAAGCAGATCGTCGCGGACGGCGGCGTTCCGCAGTCGGTCTCCATCCTCGAACACATCCGCGACACGGGGGGCCGCTCCGACACGCTCCAGCGCTTCGCCGCGGGCGAGCTCGTCCGCGACGAACTGACCACGCGAGACGTGACGCGCCCGGTCGAACTCGCGATGGGCGACCTCTGCATCACCGTCGAGTACCCCGGAAAGACGGAGTACGTCTGGCCGACTGAAGTCGGCTGGGTCGCTCACACCGTCCACCACGATCGCCAGACCGACTGGGGGCCGATTCCGCTGTCGCTCGACGAGGTCGAACGCCGCGTTCACTCACTCGGCCACACGCTGACGATTCGGGCCACGTCGACGGTCTCCTTCGACCGCCCCGACGCCGCACTCTCCCAGGGGGTGCGTGCCTGATGCCCCAGTGCGAGAACTGCGACGGCTACGTCACGGAGCGGTTCGTCCGCGTCTTCGGCGACAACGAGGGCCGCGTGTTCGGCTGTCTCGACTGCATCGGCGCGACGGCCGTGAAGAACGGCGCGGCACTGCCGTTCCGCGACGCCCGCACGCACCTCGGGGGTGCGGACTGATGGCGACCACCCAGACGACCGACCTCGTCGTCCGCGGCGACCGGACGTTCCGGAACGCCCGCCGCGTCCATCGCGACGCGATCGACGTCGGCGAGTACGAGAACACCGCCAGCGACGAGGAGCGCTTCTACCTCGTCGAACTCCACGAGACGGACGTTCAGCAGCGCCACGCCGACTGGGAGACCGAGTACGTCGCGATCTACGCCAGCGCCGACGGCGGCCGCGCCGTCCGCGAACACGTCGCGCCCGAGGACCCGCTCCCGCACGCGATCGCCGTGCCCGTCGGCGAGGGCACCGTGCTCGACGCGCAGACGACGCGACGCTACCACGGCATCGTCGCGACCGCGCACGAAAACGACGGCTGGCGAGTCCGGGAGACCATCACCAACCTCGTCCGGGAGGTCCTCCGATGACGACGCCGGGCCAAATCGCCTTCGCGTCGGCGCTGGCGGTTGGTTCTATCGCCTTCGCGGGCGTGACCATCTGGAGTACGCGGACGATCGGCGCGACGATGACGCTGTCAGTGGTGACGGTCGCCGCGATGATCGTGCAGTTCGTCGTCGCGAGCGCCGCCGACGAGGTGACTCAGGCGTGACCGAGGAGAACCTGGAGCGCTGCCCGCAGTGCAACCGGATCGTCAACGTCACGGTCACGACGACCTGCCCGCAGTGCGGCACCGAGGTGAGTGTCCGATGAGCACTACGCAGCAGACACTCGCGACGTTCGGCCCGGAGACCGACGACGCGGCCGAACTCATCGACATCCCGGACGCGGTCGCCGAGTGGGCCGCGAACTACGCGGACCCGGAGAACCCTTGCGGCAAGTGCGGCTACGACGTGCCGCCGTCGCGACTCGGGAGCCACCTCGGCGACTGCCCCGGATGGACCTGGGAGGGCTACGACGCATGAGCTCGCACTCCCGCTCTGTCAACTCGGAAACCCGCGAACGCGTCACGGTCCGCATCTCCAAGGAGCGTCTCGACGCGCTCGACGAGCTGGTCGAGGCGGGCGTCTACCCGAACCGGAGCGAGGCGTCCGCGCCGGCGTCGCCGAGGTGGTCGACGATGCTTGAGGTCGTCGCGTTCGGCGTGCTGGCGATGCTCAACGGCCCGGCCGCGCTCGGGGTGCTGCTGGTCCTCGCCATCGGCATCGGCGCGATCTTCGCGCTGCTGGGCGTGCTCGTGTTTGTCCGGTCGCTGTCACGAGCGTAAACAAGTCGATAGAGGTGCGGTCTGGCCCGTCGCACGGTGCTTCGCGGGGTTCGAACCCCCGGACGGGTCGTTGACGCGAGGTCGGCGTTCGGTACACCGGCACGGCGAAAACGCCCTCTGCCGAAGAACTCCCGCCTCCGCGTCTGTGTCCTCGGCGCGGTTCAAGTCCGCGCGAGGTCGCCTGCGACGACTGTCCGAGAACCACCGGATCAACAATATGACAACGAAAATCGCACCACACGGACCGAGCGGATTCGACCACGTTGACGTACTCGAACAGGCTGAAGAAAATGACGAACTCTACGTTGAGTTCGACTTCCCCGACGAAGACGGCATTTACGGCGTCGAGGCGACTGTCGAGAACGTCGACGAATCGACCGACGAAGACGAACAGACCCGCGAGATAAAGATCAGCCTCAACGCGAACCACACGCGGTTCCACCAGCTGATCCTCTGGGTTCACTCCTCGACGTTCGGTTCGCGCAACCACATCATCGACAAGATCGACGTAATGGAGAACGGCGACCCCGACTGGGAGACGCGCGAGCTTGGCGACTTCCACACCGCTGAAATCGAACGGACGAACGAGGACTCTGATGTGACCGAGAACAGCACGGAGGAAGACGAATGAGTTGGCAGGTCCGCGTCACGCTGAAAGGGATCGACTGCTACAGTGTCACGGCCAACTCCCGGCCGGAGGCAGACGCGCTAAAAGCACAACTGGAGAGTTCAGAAGACGTCTCCAGCGCCGAGGTGGTCCGTGCATGAGCGTTCAAAGCCTCCCCAGCGACTGGCCGGAGATGTTCGACCTCGACGGCCCCAGTTGCGAGCACACGTACCACTGGGACCCCGCGGTCCAGTGCTACTACTGCATCTGGTGCGAGCACGAGCTTGAGGAGCCGCCGGAGAACCAGGGCGTGTCTGTTACCGACGGAGGGAGCGACGCATGAGTGGTACTGAGCGTCTACCTCCGTACGCGGAGCCCATCGACAAGGACGATGAGTGTCGATGGGTCCGCTGCACCGTCTGCGGCAACGAGGCTCCGAACCTCTCGTTGTTAGAGCACGACTGCATCTACTCGAACGACCTCGTTGCCGATGGTGGAACAGAGATCACCAGTACTGAGCAGAGCGGTGTGGAGGCCTACGAGGAGAAGATGGACGAACTCTGGGAAGGGCTGCTCCAAGCGTACACTGCTGGATACAAGAAGGCCATGCGCGACTTCGAGGTGACGGACGAGATAGAGAAGTACGAAGACTCAGAGTTCATCAAAGACTCGCACTACCACTACTGGGACGGTCGTACACTGCCGCTTGAATTCTGGCTTCGAGAACAGTTCGATGTCAACGACGGGGGTGAACCATGAGCGCGGATACGCTTCCCAGCAACTGGCCCGAGATTTTCGACCTCGAAGGCCCCAGTTGCGAGCACACGTACCACTGGGACCCCGCGATTCAGTGCTACTACTGCATCTGGTGTGAGCACGAGCTCGAGGAGCCGCCGGAGAACCAGGGCGTGTCTGTTATCGATGGAGGGAGCGACGCATGACCGATACAGAACGTTTCGAGCTTCAACTGTGGGACCTGGCCCCGGAACGGTGGCTGACGCCGGAAAACCGGGCATCCCACCGGGTAACCGATGCGAAAATCGTCGGCGACCCTGGCAACGAGGAACTCGTTGTCGAAGTCGAGCGGTATCGGGAGGAAGAGGCTCCTAAGAACGCTGGGTTAGAAGAATGAACGCGAACGAACCTCAACACGACGAGTACCGCTTTGTCACCGCCTGTAAGGAGTGCGGGGTAACCGACGATCAATGGCGGACCGCGGAGGAAGTGAGCTCGGAGATCCCCACCGACCCCGAGAAGACGCCCGCGTATCAGCACTACGACCGCACGGGGCACACTGTCGTCGAAGTCAACTACACGATCGCACCCTACGACGTTCAGAAGATGCTCGACGACGGCAGCAAAGAGGCGCTCGACTTCGAGCGTATCGCCGAAGCCGTGTCCGGGAACGACGGGGACGAAGAATGAACGCCGACTGGCCCGATGCCATGCACGGCTACGAAAAGACGGACAACCACATCCCCGGCGTTACCTACACCGACCCGATGACGGTCGAGGAGTCCAACACGCCCCGGCGCGCGATCGCCGTCAGAGCCCGCCGCGGCGAGTCGGGCTTTCGAGTCGGGTGCAGGGACGAGGTGTCCGACGACATTCGCGTCGTCGTCGCGGAGACCGCCGACGAAGCGAAGGAGGCGATCACGGACTGGATGAACGAACACCCCTGCGGACAGCAGACAATAGCTGGTTTCGCATGAGTCCGAGTCAGGAAGACCCCGACGAACTCGAGGAAGACCTAACCGACAGTGTTCGTAATGACCTCAAGGACAAGGAGCCCTCGGATGAGAAGAAGAAGGAGTTACTCGAGGAACACCGGCACCACCTCGTCCGAAAGACGACCTCTCAACTGTCGATGGAACCCGACGTAATGCAGGGCGTGGAGGCGGTAGCAACCGCGGAGGTGCCGGATATGTTCTGCTTCACGTGTAACGAGTGGGTAGGGCTCTCCGGCGTCGATCTACGTGGTAAGCCGCGGTCCAAAGCCGATGCGTATTATCTCGGCGGACCGCCGCAGGATATACTCGAGGAAAAGAACACGGTCCGCGAGCAGATCGGGGAGCTGGCCGAGCGGATCTATACTCGAGTAGACCGCGTCGACGATGCCGACGAGGCGTTCGAGTTCGTCGCCGACGAGATAGAACAGATCCGGGATGATCTCGAGGAAACTGGGGAGGCGACTTCGACATGACTGGCCCCACCAAGGAATCGGACCTATGAACATAGTTCACGGCGACGCTTTCGAGCAGCTCGCCGATCTCCCCGACGACCATGCGCACGCGGCCGTCGTTGACTACCCGTGGGAGTTTGAGATTCAGACCGGAGAAGGAAAGTCGGAGATTCGCAACCGGGAAGGTCGCGGCCTCAAGTCAGGGTGTCGAGAACCGGACCACGATAACCGAATGTTCGACATGGCGACCGACGAGCGGTTCCCCGAACTACTCGCCGAACTTGCCCGTGTACTGGTCGACGGGGCGTGGTTGATTTGCATGGCCGACGACCGCTTTCAGGGTGTGGTGCGAGATGCTATGAAGGACTCCGACGACTGGGTCTTTCGGCGCAACTGGGCGTGGACACCCGAGAATATGGGAATGGGTTGCTACGGCCGTGTCAACCACTACCCGATGCCAGTTGCGACTCTCGGTGAGACGGACCGCTACGTACAGGACCGTGGAACGTTATTCTGCGTTCCGAACGGCCGTGACGTTGATTACCCGACGGGGAAACCCGCAGACCTGTACCGACGAGTTCTCGCCCCGCCCGTGATCGAGGACGGCGAGCGACTTCTTGAACCGTTTTGTGGGTCGGCTCCCGGCGCGGCCGTCGCCGCCGAGCGCAACCTCGACTATTGGGGTTGCGACGTCGACGTCGACGCACTCGAACGGGCACGGACCCACCAACAGCAGGATCGACTACCGAACTACGCAGAAGGCGACTAAAGAAAGGCATGACACGTGAATTTCGATACAACCCCGTTTGGTGCAACGACTGTGAGGAGCTGGTAGCATTGACTCACGAGACAGACGACGTACAACCGAGACGTTTCGAGTGCAACTGTACTGCGCGCTCGCCAGCATCGGCCTTCCCTAACTCTTGGAGTAGCCGCGAACGGCAGTGAGATAGACATGAACCAGAACACACGACAACACGACCTAAGCGGAGTTCGACCCTCACCGGGACCGTTCACCTACCCGATGGAGGAGATGCACCGGGAGCGCGTTCGCCAGCTCTGGCACGCACGCTTCGGCGGCGAAGACGAGTTCACCGAGGGGTGGATTAACGACGCGCTCGACGACGATCGTCCCGAAATGTGCTACGTCGCCGCGGACGGCGGCAACGTAGTCGGCTTCGGCCTCGCGACGGTGTGTTACCCCGACTACGCCGAGGACTACATCGGCCTCGACGTGCCGGAGTTCGACCCGTGGGACCCGACCGGTATCCTCCACATGTCCGCTGTCGAGAAGTCGCGGACCGGTGAAGGGATCGGGACGGACCTGATGGACAGCCGACTTCAGTATCTCCAGATACAGGACTGCGGCGGCGTCATGGGGATCGCGTGGCACCGGGACGATGCTCCCGACAGTCGGGCGCTGTTCGAGAAGTTCGGTTTCGACCAACTCGCGACGTTCAAGAACTACTACTCCCGTACGCACGGGCGGCCGAACTGTCCGGCCTGTACCGGCGAGTGCGAGTGTACGGCGAGCGTGTACGCGCGGGAACTCTGATTAGAGTGAGATAGACATGAGCAACTATCGAGAATCCACGTATTCAGACGGAGACAGCCTTGACGAGTTCCGCTTCGAGCCGGGAGACAAGTTCGTTCGGCATCCGCACTACCGTGATCCGGTGGACGACCCCAACCCGACCGAGTGGGCGGTCACGAAACGGCGGTACGTCTACACCGTCGACTACCTCCCCGACCGGGACGGAACACCCGGGCCAGAGGATCACCGCGAATACGAGCTCGTGAGCGAGGACTTTGAGCGGACGACCATGACCGAGGCGGAACTCCTGACCGAGTGGAACTCGGCCGAGTAAAATGAGCTGCAACAAACACCGAGAACGAGTCCACGACGATTCTCCGCGCGGAGAACACTACCCCGACGACCGAACAGAACTCGCCTACGTGTACGACGGCCTGTCGTTACGTGCGATCGTCTTCGACGAGCGCGAAGTCGAGCGCTACCGCGAGGAAACGACTTTCACCGTGTCACTCACGCCGGCAGGTGAGTGCCAGATCGAGGGGAACTGCCGCGACCAACAAGAGTGAGGAACCAGTCATGAGCAAGAAAGAGAACTGCCCCGGATGCGGGGAACATGGTAGCATCGACGGCCGTATGGTGGACATGACCGACAAACGACTTCCTGTGTTGGTCTACAACTGTCCTTTCGAGAGTTGTCGTGTGAAGGAGTTTTTCGTCACGGAGGACAGCGAATGAGCGGATTAGCCGCGGTGGTGCGGGATATGAATCCAAACAACCTGCTCGCCATCCCCGAGATTAGCCGGACTCCCAAGCGGGCGATCCCGGTCGTCGTGTTCTTCCACGCGATCGCGGACCTCGTCACCGCCTACTGGATGATGGACACGCGAGGGACCGCCGTCGAGGGCAACCCTCTGACTGTCGCGGTCTACAACCACGGTCCGGAGGTGTACGCGCTGTTCATCGTCTTCGCCGTGGCTCTTCTCGGTGGTCTGTTCTGGCGGTGGAGACACGACCTCTGGAGCAACGAGTGGACGCCCGTCCTCGTCGAGCTATTCCTTATCGCTGGTATCGCCATGACGCTCGGGAACGCGATAACCGCACTGGGATACTTCTGACCGCTTTGACTGACAAATGAGCCAAGCAGTCCTAATTGTGGGCGCCTTCTGGTTCGGCCTGTTGGCCTATTGCGCGATGCATGATGTTCTCTCGTCACTCGTCAATTCAGACTGACGGATGAAACCCCATCCGGAGTTCTGCCTCGACTTCTCTTGTGGTGTGATAACATGCACCCAAAATTAAGCAGTCTCAACACGATACAGAGTCCATGACGGACGATAAGACACTCAAGGCGAAAATCGAAACGGCCGAATTAGACGGCTGGAAGGTGGCTGAGAAAAAGGAACACACTGCCGTAGTGAAGAAGCGGTCTCTGGGATCGCTCAAGTGGCATTTCGTCTTCTTGGTGTTCACTTTGGGAATTGGAAATATCTTGTACGCTCTTTACCGACTGATCCGACCGAAAAAGATGGTCCTGCATGGTGCGCCACAGGAAGAGATGAAAAAGGAGGCTATGAAGGCCAAGCGGGAACAGCAGAAGGAAGCAGCGAAGAATACCCGAGAGACGATGCGTACGCTGCGGAAGTTCTTCTAAACTGACTTCTACGACAGATACTCTTCGCTGAACTCGATCCCGATAGCTGCGCCCGGCCATGAATCTGGCAGGTATTCTTCTCCGAACGCCCCGAAAACCATCGCTACAATAGGGTTCTCGACATTACCGCGGCAGTTGATTTGATTGATAACTCCCGATACCGTGTCTCTCTGGGTCTCTTCCATCGCGATACCTCGTAAGTCAACCATGTATATTCTGATATGGGGTCTTGACGGTAAAACGCTGTCTCCAATTAGTTTAGGTATACCTCTACAACTAAGTAACCGCGCGACACGTCGCCTGTATGCGCCAGACGAAGACGCTTTGTTCTCGATGCGGCGCCGCGACTATTGACGAGAGCGGCGACTGGGTTCGGCTGACCCCAGAGGATTCCCTGGAGACGTTCAATCGAAGCTTCGATGCCTTCGACCTCTGCGACGACTGTCTCGACTCGTTCTGGGTGTGGTTTCTTCACTCCCGCTTGGACGATCACGAGCTCGAAGCGTTTCGGGCCGCAGAGGGCTTGGGCGAGTATGCAGAGGAGTAGTTGCGGGAAGTTTCGGACACCGCGCTTCAGACCTTCTCTCGGACATATACGTGAAACACCCGTGAACATTATACATAACACTCACGTAACTAATATCATGGTTAGCGAGGACAGAATCGAGGAAGAGGGCCTGACGACCGAAGATGTACTCAAGTACGAAACGGTCGAACCGCAGGAAGGTGTCGAGTGGCTCCCCGAGTGGGACGACCATCCCGAGGAGCGGCCCGGAGAGAACACCAGAATCGAGGACGACACGCTAATCTGGGAGAAAGAAGGGTTCGAGGCCCGACTCACCCACATCGAACCGACGAAGTGGCGCGCAGTCGTTGACGTCCCGCCAGAGTACGGCGAGACGTACGCGCGGGAGATCGACGTGAAGTGCAAGCCCATCCCGGAGCATGGGTTCGTCGAGTCAGCGGACACGGAGGACTACGAGCTCCAGCAGGCGACGCTGGTTCTGTCCGAGAACTTCCAGCCCATCCGCGAGGTGAACCGCTTCATCGAGAAGCTCATTGAGGACACGGAGGGGTTCAAAGAGTTCCAAGAGGACCTGGAGAACAAACTCGCCGCCGCTCGCGAAAACGAGGAGTAGCAGCATGTCCGACACCGCGCCTACGGCCGCGCCACAATCTACCGACGTGGGGGCTGGTCCGTCCGTCGAGGATGACGGTACTGTCCGCGATCGCGTGTGGGACGCGACGCTCGACCTCGTGAGCCGGCGGCCGCTCCCCTTCCAGGCGTGGCGTATTCGAAAGCGGGCGAAGCTCGACGACGAGAACGACCGGACGATCCGGCGGACCCTCTCCGTGATGGCCGACGCCGGCTGGCTGGTGCACGAGGACAATTCGAAGTGGTGGTACCCCGGACCGAAAGCGAAGGAACGCTTCGATGAGTACGACTGAACGCGTGCAGCGGGATACGTGTACTCGGTGCGGGAGTTCGATGAAGCACCTCGGAAAATCCGAACCAGCCCGGAACGGCCACCACGCCTCTGTCTTCCACTGTTCTACTTGCGACCGCCGCGTCCTTCGCGGCTAGCGGAGAATCAGGGAAAATCGGACGCTTCAGTAATCGAGTTCTTCGAGCATCTCCGCCAGCTCGTCGGCGTCGGCTTCGTCAACGCGCTCCAGTCCGTACTCTATGACCAGCGGGTAGTAGTGCCGGTTCTTCTCGAACCCGTCCTCGAACGCCCGCTCGTAAGTCGCCTTGACGGAGTTGAAGACGAGACCGAGTTCTTTCTTCTGCCCTGGCGGGAGGTAGACGTACACTCCTTCGTGTTCGTCCTTCACAGACTGTTCGTCCGTCTCGTCTGGTTCGGACTGTTCTGACTGTTCTGCTTGTTCGGATGGTTGTGACGTTTGTGATGGTTCGGACTGTTGGTCTTCCCTATCTGGTTCGGATTGTTCTGATTCCTGCCGGCGCCGGCGCATCCGCTGGGCGCGATCGTCGGTCATGCAGTCACCTCGGCAAGCCCGAATTGCTCATCAAGCGACGCGGCGATCTCCTCGAAGGTGGTGAGCTGGTCGCACTCCGGTTCGACCTCGAACAGCGACGCCCCTTCGTCGAGCGAGCGCTGAATCGCGGCCCGCTCCCGAATCTCCCACACCGGAACGTCAGGATAGGCTTCGTTGATCCACTCCACCATCTCTTTGGCCTGCTTCTTCCGCACGTCGATGCGGTTCGTGACGACGCCGACCTCGCGGATGCTCAATTCCTCGTCCTTGTAGTCGCCTTCGAGCATGGCTATGTGATCGTGGAGGAGTTCGAACGCGCGCTTGCTTGTCGTCTCGGCGAGTGCGGGAATGAGCACGTTCCGCGTCGCGTACAGTGCATTGTCGACGAGGTCGCCAAGGTTCGGCGGACAGTCGACCAGGACGTAATCGTACTCGTCCTCGACGCCGTCGAGTGCCAGCGATAGTTGCTCGGCGCCACGGCGGGAGAGCGTGAGTTCGCGCTCGGCTTGGGTCATGTCGATGTTCGACGGCACAACGTCGATCCCCATCTCTGGGTGCGTGCGCATGATGTTCGTGATCTCGTCGCGCTTCTCGGGTTTCGTCAGGACGTCGAACAGCGACGGCGGCTGTTCGTCGTACGCATCCATCATCCCCAGATTCTCCGTTGCGTTGCCCTGCGGGTCGAGGTCAACGAAGAGGACATCATGACCGCGATCGGCAATAGCACCGGCGACGTTGACGGCAACAGTCGTTTTTCCGACGCCGCCCTTCTGGTTCGTCACAGCCAGTTTTGCAGGTTCTGCCATACAAACTGGTTTGACTATACCAACCGTAAAAACTCTACTGGATAGTTAGGATATCTCGTCTCTTACAGGCGGTGCAGAGCGATACCGTGTTCTTCCTCCGCGGCGTCTTCGATCTCCGCGACCCACTCCTGCGGGAGGCCGTCGCGCTGGTCGTCGAGGATGCGTAGCCACCGCTTCTTCACCTCATCGCCGAGCTCGTTGAGGTACTCGGGACCAACCGGTTCGTAGTCGGGCGGCTCCTCGTCGGGCATCACGGGCTCCGAAATCCCGAGTCCGTAGTACGCCATCGCACGGTGCATATACTGCTTCACCGTGCCTTTCGAGGAGTTCATCTTCTTCGCGATCCCGCCGTAACTGTAGCCCAACTCGCTCCACGCGACGGCCTCCGCTTCCGACCGGCGAAGTTCGGTTATACGGGCGAGGTAACTGGTCCGACGTGTTGTGAATCGGTCTTCATCCATATGCAGATGGGTGCCACGGCAGCGAGTAAAACCTTCGGAGAGCGCGGTGAAACTAATCCTCGTCGCCTCCGAGAAGAAGATTGTTCTGGCGTGTGATCCAAGTTGAATAACGAATCAGAAGCCGAGCTTGTCGGCGGCCCACTCCTCGCCAGCCTGTGACTGCATCTCTTCTCCGTTGTTGAAGTCCGTGTGCTCGTCGACGTAGTCGTTGAACTCATCGTCGGGGATGGCTTCTAAGTCTTCTTCAGAGTCGATGGTCCACGGACTCGACTCAAAGAACTCCTCGATCGTGCCGAAGTCAGTATGCCGCTGCATGAAATCAGGCGTGAAGAGTTCCTCCAGAGTCAACTCGTGCTCGCCGTCTAAATCTTCAGCGGCGTCCTGTAATTCTTCTAGATCGTCTTGGAGTTCGTCTAAGCCGTTGATCTCCATACCCCAACTATAGGATGAATACGTAAAAAGTTCTCGCAAATTTCCATATAGCGGGATATACTTTATAGAGGGCTATATTAGCCGTCTACCCTCTATAGAGCGCCTGAAACGTGTGAATTAGCTCTATTGGCTCTACTTTCGTTTAATCCAATAGCCGAAACCAGACTTATGGGGGTCGACGCTGTAGGGGAAGCACGGAAGATGGAACCAGAACCTGACGGGGCTAATCCCGGGGGTTACACCCTCGAAGACGCACTCCAACGACGCCTCACTACCATCGAGAGCGGCACCTACGCGAATAGCCTCGCGACGGCCGTCGCAGACTTCCGCGATCGCGTCGTCGGGCACACCGGGTTTCCGATGTATGATGTTGACGAGGATCAATGTCGCGAGTACGCGCACGCGCTCCACGAGGCCGTCCGTGAGGACGAGCTCGCCGCGTCGACGACCCGCACCTACTACGCGAACTTCCGGGCGTTCCTCTCCTGGTGCGTACGCGACGGCATCATCGACGCGAACCCGGCCGAGCGGAACCGGGCGACGGACCCACTCCCCAAGACCGAGGACGACGTTGACCGCCAGTTCTGGGATCCACTGGTTCGCCAACGGTTCCTGCGGTACATGGACGGGCAGGTCGACCGGACGCTCGACGATAAGACCGACCACGATCGACTCCAGATAATGCGGGACCGCGCCCTCGCGTACGTCATCGGACTCTCCGGAGTCCGCGGTGCGGAGATCCTCCGCGATCCAGACGACGAGCGACGCGAGGGCCTGCGGTGGTCTGATGTCGACCTTGACCGCGGGATACTGGAGGTCCTTGGAAAGAGCCGGGAGCGAGAGACGGCCCAACTCCCGACGCCCGCGGCCGAACGCCTCGAACGGTACCGCGACCAGCTCGAGCCGGAGGATGACTGGCCGGTGTTCCCGACGCTCCACCCCAGCACGCTCGCCCAGCAGTTGGACGTGCCCGGCGAGGACGATCGCGTCGACGAGGCCCGGGAGCGAGGGCTGTCACTCCCCGCGATGTCCATCCAGGCTGGCCGGAAAGCAGTACGAAAACACTCCGAAGCGGCCGGTCTTCCGCCCGGAGACGACGAGTATCTAAAACTCCACGGCGCACGCCGCGGTCTCGGCGACGAGCTGTATCGGGAAAAGGCCGAACTCGCGCAGGAAGTCCTCCGACACAAGAGCGTCGAGACGACGCACAAGGCCTACTCCGACGAGCGGACCGCGCAGATCCGGGAGGACGTCGAGGACGTGCTCGGGTTAGACTAGAGTTTTACATATATTGGATACATATACGGAATATATGGATGAAGACATCGGGGCCATCATTCTGTTCGTGGTGTTCCTCTTCTTAGCCGGTGGGATACTCTTAGGAACGGCTACGGACGCGTTTGAGATCCTGAGCTCCTACTGGTGACTGCTGCTCTTAAGCTATCAGTCACGCCTCTGGCGGACTCATACCGAGCTTATCCATTATCCACCCGGCCGCCCGGTTGATTGGTCCGGTCTCAATTCTCCGCCGTTTCTTCGTCGTGATGTCGTCAGTCGAGGCGCCTGCCAGTGACGCGATCTCTGAGAGTTCGTCGATCGCCTGTTCTGGGGATTCGGCGTTGGTCTCGAAAACGATGTAGATGTCTCCCTGGTCCGCGACGTCGAGGGCCACCTCCTCGGATAGTAGGTCTGGCCAGTCCGAGCTCAGGGGGAGCGAGGCGACGTTGAAAAATCGGCCGTGATCGAAGTCAACGAACTCGACGCTGAACGTGAACTCCCCGGTATCGAACTCTGTGAGCGCGTCGTCGGTTTTCTCCGGGCCGAGAACTTCGGCGTACAGTTCGGTGAGTGATGCGTCTTCGTCGGATGAATCGTTGGTGAACATGGTTGCGGATGGAATCTGTGATTAGTCACGCACGCACGCGACGATCGTCGTCCTCGAGCTCCTCTGCCCGCAGCTCGCCCCGCTCACAGAGAAAATCTGACCTCTCTGTTCCAACTCTGACTATCTTCACGCGCGCGTTCTTCTAGTTACTATGCGCCTACGCGGCGCGCAGCAGGCAGCGTGCAAAATCAACACGAAACCGCCACACGGCGCAGTGATGGTGTTCTGAACGCCTTTCTTCAGCCCCCGTGCAATTCAGAGCACCTCCTCAACACCGTCCCAGTCGGCCTTGATAGCCTTCTCCCCGATGGAGGTGAGCTTGAACACTCCATTTTCCTTCTCGACACAGTGGCCAAGCTTCCGAGGATCGTTGATGTACTTGTACACCGTCCGCTCCGCGACGACGTCGGTCGCCTCTGCAATATCACCACCGCTGGTGAGCGTCCCGGATTCATCGCGATGAATCTCTTCGAGAATCCAGATGTAGTTATCGCGGCGCTCGGTATCCTCGTTGATCCAGTGACTGACCGCCTTCGGTATCCCGAACTCCTGCATGACGCGCTTCCGTTTCTTCTCGTCGGCTTCAGACGATGCGAGGAACGAAAGCCGCCGTTCGGCGTTGTCCTCGACGCGGCGTAGCGACAGGTCGCTCGGGATATCGTGTTCGCGACGACGCTCCAGCGCTGCGTCTATCACCTCGTCGTCGACAGTGTCGCCCGCGTTGACCGGGCGCGCGTCGCCGGGAAGATCGCTGGGGAAGAGGTGCCACTGCCCCAACTCTGGCGTGACCTCGCTTTCAGTATCCAGCTCGTACACGGTCCCCGAGAGAACGTCTATCCAAAGGTCGCGGTCGCCGTGTTTCTTGAGCCACCCATCTCCGTGGTACTGCCGGACACGAGCGCCCCATGACTTGCCGTAGCGGTCCCGCCAGTGTTCGTCGCCGGAACCGAGACCGCATCGTGCCCCGCGCCACTGTATCGGGTAGTCCTTCCGACCGTCGTTCAGCAGCATTCCCCACCCGGTACTGAAGCTCTGGAGTTGCTCCTTCTGGTCGTGGCTGAAGTTAAACGAGTCGTCGAGCGTCTTTATCTCCTCTGCGCCCAACTTCAGCAGGATCTTGATGGGCATGTTCGTCCGGACTGCCTTGGACACCTCGTTCAGCTTCTGTGTCGATCCGATGAGCATCACTCGCCTCGATCCGCCCTGCTGGGCGATGTCGTAGAGCGTGTTCCGTAGCGCCTTAATCTGCTTCCGGTAGTCGGTCTGACCGAGCTTCGACGGTGCGAGGTTGTCGATCTCCCTACTCTCCAGTGCCGCCCGCGGAAGCCGCGGGTGCTCGTCCCGGATACGGAAGATGAACCGGTACCAGAGCGTCTGAACAAGGTACTTGAGTCCCTCGTTCCGGTCCTTCAGGAAGTTACAGTTGAGGACAGCCACGCGGTCCTTCTTGAACTCCTCAACGAGGTCCAAGTTGGTCTCCGCACCAGTGTCCTCGATAAGCCCCTCGCCGGCGAGCATCATCAACGCGTCCGCGCAGTCCTCCAGCAACGCGTCTTCGTCCATCTGGTAGTGTATCTCCCGGATCTCCCCCTCTGATGCCTCGACCTCTTCAGCGTCGGCGAGGATCTTGTTCCCGTCCTCGTCCTCCCGGAACTCGTCGTCGGCGATCTCCTCGACGGTGATGGTGGCTTCGACCTCTTCCGCGTACGTCTTGAGCTTCGAGACGAGGTCCTCGACTTCACCAGTCGTTTGTTGAACCTCGTTGAGCGCCTTCCCGACGCGGCGCATCGTGTTCTGGTCGTTCGTCGTGACGCCGGCGAGGTGGAGGATTAGCTTCGGCGTCAGGTCGTCGATGCCGATGGTAAACCGCTCGTAGTTGGACGGGAGTACCTCGGGAACGCCGCTGGTTGCCGGGACGTACACGACGGTCTCGTAGCCTTTCGGCCCCTGGCCGAACTCCTCCAGATTCTCCTTGATCCCCTCGTCGTCCGACGGCGTCGCGATCATCGGCGTCTCGTTCCGGCCGTCGTCGTAGCAGGAGAACCACTTGTACGGGTGCTCATCCTTGAGGTTCCCACAGATGCTGGCGATCGTGGAGTCCTTCCCCTGACGGGGCAACGCCACGACGAGGATATGCTCGCAGTCCTCGTGGCTGATGACGGGCGCGACGTCGTCGGGGGACTGCGCCTGGTCGGCGCGCATCCGCTTGCGGCCGATGGGCGTGATGTCGCCCTGCTTCGAGGACGCACCGCCCGGGAGGTCCAACTGCTGGAGCGTCACGGGTGCGTATGGCGTGGTGTCACGGATCGAGCTGAGGTAGCCCAGCTCGATAGCGAGACGAACCTGCGTCTCGAACTCGTTGCCTGCGTCTGGCGGTGTCTCTCCCCGATCGCGGATGTCCATCTGCTTCTGAAACGCGAGTTTCGTCTCTCTGTCGACCACGTCGAGGCCGTCCGTCGACGGGGAGAGAACGTCGGAAATGTCGGGGTGGTCGCGCAGGTGCCAGTGGATTGCGGTGAGGAGGTAGTCGATCGGGAGCGGCGAGTCCCCGGCGAGTGAGTTCCGGGCCGCGGAGATAAGCGCCCGGACCGTTGCCTCGTGTTCGGTCCGTTGTTCGTCTGCCTGCTGTTGGATCCCCGCGTTCGTAATACTCCGCAGTGCGGCCTGTACCTCTTCCTCGTCCGTCGGCTGGATGTCGTGGTATGGATTCGTCTCTGGAGTGCTCATAGTATGAAAAACGGGCAGTGGTTAGTCTGCGGTCGTCGACGGCGTCGAACCGGGCGCGCTCGGCAACTCCGGCCGGTCCGGCATCATCTCGTAGGCGTCCCGCGGGACGTTGACGCCGCGGAGGTCCTCCGTGGGGTCAACCTCGGGGAGCTGGAAGATCGGTTCGCCGTGCGCGCCCATGAACCGTTCCGAGAACCGGGACTGCATCTGACTCATCTCGGGGAGCCGGCGCTTCGACGCGGGGTAGACGAGTGTCAGTTCCACTTCCTCTCCGGACGCCGTCTCGGTCATGAGCGTCGTCTCGGCGAGCGAGTGTTCGTCCTCGACCATCGCCCGGTACCGCTCCCGGACCAGCGCCGGGTCGTGGCCGAGGTTCCTGCCGAACTTCGTGTCGGACGCGTTCGTGATGACCTCGTACGCCAACTTGCTCTTCGTGACTATCTCGTCCGGTGAGCCTTTCACCGTCTTCGAGATCTCCCGGTTGATCGAGGGGATCTCAATGTTCTCCAGGTGTCCCGGGAGGTTGGGCTTCATCTGCTTGAGGTTCCGGGCGTACTGCTCCATCACGGACGGGCTGACTTCCTCGCCCTGCGTGGTCATCTCCCAGAGTCGCTGGGAGAACTCGTCGATGAACTCCTCGCGGTCGTACGACGCGTACGAGCGCCCGGCCGCGCGACCCATGTAGCAGGTCACGTCCGGCGTCTCGACAGTCTTCACCAGCGCCATCTGTGCGTCCCAGTACTCCGCTGCCGACGGCTCGCGGTGTCGCTTGATACGGCGCGAACGGAGCCGTGAGAGGGTGTAGAACGTCCCCAGTGCAAGAAGCGGGCCAGTGCCGAAGAGGATGACCGCGGCGGTCGCAGGCCCTATCCAGATGCCGGTGTACACGAACTGGAGTCCGACGGCGATAGCGTAAGGAAGCCCCAGCCGCCACATGAGGGCGCCACTCTCGAAGGCGGCGGAGAGGTGGAGCGTGAACTGCTTCAGTTCTTCAGCGAGAGCGACCTTCCACGGGACGTTCTCCGTAGCCTCTTCACTGCTGTCGTCGTCTGCCTCTGCCGTTTCCGGCGAGTGCTCGGTGCCTTGGAACGACGGTTCTGCATCTTCGAGCCGATCCGCAAGGCGCTCGGCGCCGGTCGCGGCGGCAGTGAACGCCCCTTCGCTGAAGTCGGAGTCAGGAAGCGCTGCAGGGTCCGCTTCACCGTCGCCAGCCTCGGAGACCGACCGGTAGTCGATACCCTCTGCGTCGTGTGACTGCCCGTCAAGTGCTTTGTCGAGATAGTCCGCGATCTCCGACTGTGCCATCTCGCTCGTCACGATGACGGGGTGCATGTGGTCGCTCGACCGCATCTCGTCGGAGAGTTGCTTCACCGACGTGGTCAGCCATCCCGTCATGTTCGCCGCTTGCCGGGCCGCCCAGCTCCGGCGAAGGCCGATGTACCGGTGGTAGAGGACGACCGACACGACCGGCGGGAGCCACCAACTCTTCAGGATGCCGACGAGCGTCTTGAAGAACCAGTACGAGGAACCGCTGCTACTGACGTTCTGTGTCGCAACCGTCCATACTCCATAGGTCACAACCGTGATGAAGACGAACAGGACCACCTTCGCGATACGTGACGGCGCCGAACGCGGGTCGCCGAACACCTTTCGGAGGACGTACTCCACCTTCGACGACCGGCCGACCTGGTCGGCCACGTGATCGTCGGCCTCGGTATCGTCGTAGTTATCGAGCGACATGGTTAGTCACCTCCAGTCGGCGTTCCGCGACCGGTTCCCGACGGCGACGGGCGTTCAGACCGGCTCGTCGTCGGGATAGCGGCCTCTTCGCCAGTTCGGGTGCGGTTGAGTTCTTCAATCAGTTCTTCGACGCGCATCCGGGTCTTGCGGACCTCATTGCCCCGCTTGTACTCCTTCTCGGCCACACGGAGCGCTCGTTCGATGTTCGACAGTGCCGTCGCGGCGTTGAGCCGCGGGTCGACGAGCAGTGGGCGGAGCCACGTTTCGTCGCGGAGCGTCCGGTGCGTGACCGGGTCGACCTGCATTAGCTGCTCAACGCCGTGGTGTGCGTACACGATGTTGCCGTCCTCGTCATACAGGATGTCGCCGTCTTCGTCCTTCGCGACGATGCCCTTGCACGCTATCTCTACCATGTCGTCGACCGTCTCGATGCCCATCTCCGATCGCCAGTAGCGGGCGGCGTTCGTCCCGATCTCCGCGATATCCGAAATCTTGTGCTGGGCGGCCGCCTTCCGAGACCGCTCGTAGTCCTGCCGGGCTGCCTCCCGCTGGAGTTTGGATATCGGCATCGAGAGTTGCTGGAGCGTGAGGATCCACCCGTACTTGCGGCTCCAGTAGATGCTGATGATCGCGATGATCCCGATGACTTCCACCCACTGGAGTGGGTTCATCACCTGCGCGATCTTCAGTCCGACGTACTGGGAGATGCGGTTACTCCAGAAGTTCTCGAACAGTTGCGCTTTCTCTTCGGTGTCCTGTATCCACTCCTTCGTGTCTTCCGGGGTATCGCCGTATCCTGCGGCCGACGCGGCCGACGACGTGTAGTCGATAATCGGCTTCCACGCGGGGTTGATGTCGGTCGACGCCGAGACCGCCGTGTCGGTGGCGTACAGGTCGACCGTCTTCTGGGAGTCGTCCGGGAAGAAGAGCTCGAGCTCGTAGAAGCTCGTCGTGTTACGCGGGGCCGCGTCGTCCGCGTACGAAACCCGGACCACGCTCCCGTCGCCCACCACGTCAGCCGAGGCTTTCTCTTGCGGGATGCGTGCTGCCTCGACCGGGTGTGACAGGCTGAAGGTTGCGAAGCCGCCGCTGGTGTTGAACGACTCGTCGGGTTGGTCTATCTGGACGTCGACGTAGTCCTCGTCGGGCATGTCCGGTGTGATCCGGACCTGCGAGGCGTCTGTAGGCCCGGTCTGGTTGCTCTCACCCCCGGACTCGGTCTCGTTTTCCTGCACCGCCGGTGCCGGTGCCCACCCTCCGCTGCTGGGAGTGGTGGACTCGGGTGTAGGCGCCGTTGCCGCGGCCGCGGACGCAGGGACGAGCGCGCTCGCGAGGACGAGCACAATCGCGATAGTGGCGAAGGTCAGTCTCCGGCGGCTGCCGGACGCGGTGCTGTCGGTGCGTAGTTGCTGTAGCATCAGTGTGGTCTCCTGTTAGTCAGAGGTGGTCGCGCTGGTCCCGTTGCTGTCGGGCGACTGATTCGGCCACGGCTGCATCCCCGTACCCGACGCTTTGCCGTTCCGTTCGGCAACTTCCTCGGGATCCATGTCCATCAACTGGTCGGCCTGTTGGGACGACATGCCGGTCATGAGCGGGAGGAACATCGCCATCCACGAGCGCTGGCGCTGGCTCTGGAAGTACTCCTGGTTCTCCAGCATCTCCTCGTACTCCCGAACCTGATTACTGAGGACTGCGTTCAGGCGCCGCTCGTGCTTCAGGTCCGACTCCAGCTCCTCCTTGTCCTTGTGGAGCTGGTCAATCTCCGACGTCGACTTCCGGTCGGACGGGACGAACCGGTAGTCGTAGTTCTGGTTCGGGTCGTCGACGGTCTTGCGCTGTTTGGTGTGGACGGTGATCTTGTCACGGTCGCCCTCGACGGTCGTCGACTCGTCGCTGATGGGGATACGGACGATCGCCCGGTCCGTGGCGAGGCGGTAGTCACGGCCGCGGAGTTCCGCCTCGTCAGCGTTGAACTTCCGCCGCCAGAAGATACCGAGTACGCGCTTCTTGTGGAACAGCGGCGCTTCGAGCGCGACCGTCTCGTTCTTGTCGTCGTCGTAGATCGGACGCATCAGCGCCTTCTCGCAGTACATCGTCTCCTCTTCGGTCCCGTTCTTGGACTCATGGATCACACTGAGTTCGGTCGCCTTGCTCTCCTGGCGGCGGTAGACGAACGCCCCGCCCCACATGAGGACGAGTCCGAACATGATGACCGAGAGTTCTTCGAGGAACGCCGTATCCCCGGGACTCCCCGTCTTCGCGTACGTCCACGCGGCGTAAGTGAACAGACCAACCGAAAGGGTCGCCGCGAGGAAGAACAACTTCGCGGTCGGCGTCCACCGCTTCGGCCACTTCCGAAGCCCGATAGACTCGTTCCTGATGTCGGGTTCGGCGTCCTCCCGAAGCCGTTGTTCAGTGTCGTTCTGGCTCGACGCGTCGCCGCGGCGCCATGCGAAGATCTTGCCGCCCAGCCAGATGCAGGCGACCACGCCGAGGATGATCGCGACGGCGAAGAGGAGTGTCTGTGTGATGCCGCCTGAGAAGAGGGCGAGTGGCGTGTAGTTCATCAGTATCTCCCTCCAGAGTCGTCTTCGTCCTCGTCGTCGCTGGTGACGGCTTCAGTGGCCGCCTGAACCATCTTGGCCTGTTCGGGCGGCGGTGTCGTACTCACACCGCTACTTGCTGTCGTCGTGATGCCGTCGCCTTCGAGGTCTTCCTCGGTAAGCCCGAACTCGGAGAGGTCGATATCGAGTTCCTCCATCGTCTCGGGGTCGAGGTCGAGTTGAGTCGCTTCACTGGTCGAGGTGTTCGCGACCGCACGCCGGTAGAGTTCTTGCCCCTTGGCGAGGAACTGCCGCTCACCTTCGTCGTACTCCGTGAGCGTCTGGCGGAGAATGTGGCACTCGTGCTGGTTCGCAACGTCGTACAGCTCCGAGACGAGTTGGTCGCCTTCGTACTGCTCCATCAGGCGCTCGATAGTGTCCGTGACGGGCTTGCGCGTGAGTACGGGGCACTGAACGCCGTAGTTCGGGCAGCCTTCGCACGCGTCGGGGAACGCTTCCTCTGGTGTGTCCACGCCGCGGTGCGGGTACATCTTGTGCTTCGGGTCTTTCTGGAGTTCGGCGAGGCTCTGCTTGACCAGCGTCCGGACGCTCCCGTCGTGGTGCGTCGCCGTCTGTTCGAGGAAGAGGCTGATCTCCCACCACAGTTGGGAGTCGTCCTCGACGTGGTCGTGTCGACGTCGTAACTCCGAGCGGAGCTCGTCGAGTTCGGTCCGTTTGGGGCTTTGGTCGGATTGGGTACTCATGGGTTTTCGGTGTTGGTGAGAAGGTCGGTTCGCGAGTCGATGCTGGCAAGCGGCCACGGGAGGTCGTGCGGGTCCGGTGGGTCGATAACCATCGTCTCCGCTGGCAGTTCTCCCTCTGGCCAGAGAACGACTACTGGGTAGTCTTCGAGGACGCGCTGGCGGACTGTATCGCCCGGGTCGAACGGGAGATCGTCGGCGAGGTCGCTGGGGAAGTAGACCTGCGTCGTGTTCCTGACCGGGTTTGCACGGCCCTCACCGAAGGAGTCCATCGTGGCCCCTCCGGGTGCGGTACCTGTCTGGTGTGAACGTACATTGCTTGGTCATGTGACTGGTTTCGTTGAAACTGTTTCAACCGTTTAAACGCAGTTTGAGAAACGAACGAGCCGGATTAGTCGCGGACCCACCACGGATCCCAACCTCCGACTCGGCGGCGGACGGACGACCCTTGCCCTTCGTAATTCTCGCGGGCGTGCGAGGAGTTCTTCAGGACGAAGCTGAAGAATATCGCACCCATCACCATCCCGATCGCGTAGAAGCCCTGCGCGATCGTGATGAGCGCCCCGATGAACCAGAGGAACGCCATGAGTGCCCGCCAGATGCCGTCGAGGAAGCCCACTTCGGCGGAGCGACGTGTGAACAGCCAGTAACCGCCGACCATCGAGAGGAGAACAGCAGCCGGGAAGAGGACCCAATCAGAGGCCATCATCGGCTACCCTCCTGTTCCTCACGGCGCTTTCGGTCTGACCACCGGCCGTGGCTGGCGTTCAGTACGTAATCGCGGACGAACGGGCCGGCGAGTGCAACAAACACGATGATGGTGGCGAGGAACGCGGCGAGGAAGAACCCGCCAGGGTTGAGTAGGCTCACGAGGACGATGAACCCCGCGAGACCGTACGCGAACCACTGTAGTATGCTTGCCATTATCGATCCCTCCCGAGTACTGCGCCAGTTGCTGGTAGTGCTGCGAGCTGTCCCATGGGTTCGATCTGCCCGAAGATGTTGAGGTTCTTCAGGTCGGCCAGCGAGCTCCGGAGCGACTGAACGTCGTACTTGAACTTGTCTACCGGGCTGGGGTTGGCCGTGAACTTGACCTCCGCGTCGCGGTCGTTGAAGACGAACTGGACCTTCCCGTCAAGTTCCCGGACGAACACGGCGTCGTCCGCTTCCTGATTAACGGGGCGCCAGGGACCGTCCTCTGACGTTCGGTAGACCGCGCGCCACTCGTCGATAGAGCGATTCATCGACTCGTTCTCTAACGGAATCGTCACGTAGCTGCCGTTAGTTTCGGGCGCGGCGAACTGGTACTCTCGTTGTTCGAGTTCCTCGTCGCCACTGAGGGGATTGAGGCTACTAAGACGGTCAACGATGCCCTCGGCCTGTCGCTTTTGTTCGTCTCGCCACGACGGGACGATGACCGTCGGCTTGCTCGGGGCGAACGTGGCCTCAGAGTTCGCCGGGAGCGTGAACGTGATCTCCGTGTATGTCTCCTGCGTGTCGAAGTTGGTCACGTCGTGCCACGCTGCTGTCGTCGTGCCGTTCATGCTCTCCACGTCGCCGCGTTCAGTCGCGGGCATCATCTCGTCGGAGATGCGGACCGTCACGTTGACGCAGTAGCCGTTCGGGTTCTCCGCTTCGATCCGGTAGAACGCGTCACTCTCGGAGACGATGACGCGGGTGTTCGACTCCGTTGAGGTGGCCTCGCCGGTGTCGTTGAACTCCGCGATCGTCGAGTTGTCCCGGAACGCGTCGTGGACGACTTCCGTCGAGCAGTCCGCCGCTGCGGGTGAACTACCGGCCGCGGCGTTGCCGACGCCCATCGTCCCGACGACGAGCGAAGTCACCACAAGCGTGAGGACGAGTAGCGTCCCGATTGAAGTCGATCCGCGCCGGTCACGGTGCGGGAGGCAACTGTCCCAGAGCGACTTGAGCCACTTCGCGCTGTCGGAGCCCCAAAGGGCTTGGCCGACGTGTTTGAGTCGCTCGACGTCGACGACCGACACGACCCAGACGAACAGGACGACACCAGCGAGCGGCGCGATGTACGTCCCTCCCGACGCCGCAAGGGAAATGAGGAAGAGGGCAACCAGCAGGAATATGGCCGACGTGAGGACGAAGAACAGCAGGTACTCGCCCTGGTGCCACAGTTCCCGCGGGTTCAGGTTCGAGATGCGCCGGCGCGCCGCGCCAGCTCGCTTCCGTCCGAACCTATCTCGTTGGGTCATTCGTCATCCCTCCGCCGAACGTCGAACTTCCCGGACGGCATCCCGAACGACGGCATCGAAATGTCCGGGGTGAGCCACTTCCACGCTCGGTCGCCGTCGTCGGACCATCGGGAGACCCCAATGAACAGGAAGATCGACCAGAACAGGACAAACCCGACAGTCACCAACCCTGTGAATAGGGAGGTCCCGATCGACCAGAGGATCATGATGATGGCGCCAGTGACCTGGTCGTCTGGGTCCTCTGCTGACAGGGCGTTATTGGCGGCCTCGACGGTCACACTGTAGAACCAGTTCCCGATCTCCGCCGTGAGGGTGCCCTCCCGGGCGTAGTCCTTCGCGCCAGAGGCAATCTGCTTGATATCCTTCAGAGCCGCCTTGGTGGCCGCCATGATGAACTTGGGGAAGACTGCTATATCGCGTGGCATTCGGCGGATTTTCTCGCCGGGTGAGCGTCCTCCCATGGTTACCTCCAGAACATCAGCATGTCTTTCAGCCGCCCCATCCATCCCTGAACGTGCCACTTCCGGCGCCGGAGCATCGTCTGGAAGCGGTTCTCGTGGGCCTGCTTCCCCGCGTCGCGTTTCTTTCGTGGATCGTACAGGCGGCCGTTCCGGTCCCGTTTGCGCCGTCTATCCTTGTGCGTCATTGCGGAGTTCCTCCTGAGTTTGGTCGAGCCAGATGGTCGAGCGGATGTCACACCGTTCAGCGTTCGCGAGGCTTTCCGCACCGCAGTACTGCCCGATGAGTTCAGCCTGATACGACTGGTCGAGAGACTCGTCGTTCGCCATGCGGTCAGCGATGTCTCCGACGAGGTCGTCGGCATTCTTCGCCCCCTCGCCCTCGACTACCCAGGTGTGGTCGATGCTGCGGTTGGTTTCGTTCCACTCGCTCTCGTTCAGCGCCTGGAGAGAGGTGAGCGTGTTCGGATCCGTCGACTCGTTGAGCTCGCCGACGACGTAGACCGTCTGCGGTTCAGAGTCATCGTGCGCGATGATGACCTCGTGGACGTCGTAGCCGGTCGTGACTTCCACCGAGTCGCGAGCGTTTATCTCCTGCTCGTAAGTCGACGCGTTCCCGTTGACCGCCTGCTTGAAGGCGACCGCCCGGTCCGCGTTGGTAGTGTCGTCGTTGCCCAGCACGTTGCCGACCTGCGACTGTATCCGGGCGATTTGGCCTCTGACGCTGGAGTAGATGATGTCGATGCTTTCGCTCACCGACGACGGGATGATCCCGCTGTCCGTCTCGTTGGAGTCGCTACTCGACAGGAACCCGTCGATGGGGTCCGAATCGTTCGTGCTATCCTGAGCCGCCGCGACGCCGACGCCGCTCGGTAGGAGTGCGCCGACGAGTAAGACGGCGGTCAGGACGGTGATGAATTGCTTGAGTTTCATGTGTACTGCGGGGTCGGAGTTGGTCAGTCGCTCTTCGCAGACGCCGATGTTATCCCGGCGTCGGATGCTCACCAGCGGAGTCGAACCGCTGTATGCCTGCGTGAGTACGTCGAAAGAAGTCGTCGGGTGGCGTTAGTCTGCCAGCGCGGGGGAGATCTCCCCATCGCCCGCTGGCGTGGACCGGGCGACGGTCGTCATGTACTCCTCGGCGGCCGCAACTGCTTCGGAGTACGAGGTTGGTCGCTCGACGAACTCCTCGTCGCCGTCGATCGTGGTCGTCGTGACTGCCCAGCGTCGGCAGCCAAGGTCGACCGGCCAGAGTTTCACCTCGTCGCCACCGTAGCCGTCGCCGCGTCCCTTCCAGCGTTCGAGCCGGAGGGAGCGGTTGGTTCTGTACCACTGCCCGTCGGGGTCCGGAACGCCGGTCCCGCGCCGGAGGTCCGCGAGACGCCTGAAGAGCGTCATCGCGTTACACCCCCGCCGCGCGGGTGGCCTCGAAGTTGTTGATGCTCAGTGCGTCGAAGAGGCCGTCGACGGGCATCAGGCTCATCGGGCTGATGAGCGAGATGCCGTAGACGTCGAAGGCCTGGCTGAAGCTGGCGCCACCGGTGAGGTCCACGTCGACGGAGTCAGTCGCGCCGTGGTTCATGATCTGCACCGCGGAAGAGCCACCGAGGTCCTCGGTGTAGACAGCGTACGTGTCGCTGGTGTTCGCCGAGTCCGGGGCTTCCTCGTAGTAGACCGGGACGGCCTCGCCGTCGACCATCGCGGTCGCGGTCCAGATGCGGTCACCCGCTTCGGCGCTGGAGCCAGCAACCGGGAGCGGGTTCGTATCGTCGACAGAGTCCGAGAAGTCCTGTGCGACACTACCGTTACCCAGCGCCATCACGACCGTCGTGTTCTCGGTGACGTTCTTCGTCGTCGAGAGGTCGGTGTAGTCCTCAGCGTGGGCGTACGGCAGCGAGACGTTGACACCGAATGCGCCGAAGGACTCGCCCTCGCTCAGGTCGACGATGTTGCCAGCGTCGACGTCCGAGGCGCTGACGTACTCGACGGCGTAGGAGTCGTCAGTCTCGACGTAGGCCGTGAATGAGGTGTTGTCGGGGCTGGAGACGTTGGTGTTGTTGTACGCCGTGACCTCGATCGTGACGTTGTCGTTGATGCCGCGTTCGAGGTCGGCGAGTTCACCGTGGTTGACGGAGACGTTGAAGTGCCCGTCGTTGTCGGTGCTGTTCCACATCACCGTCTCGGGCGTCGAGTTCGCGTAGACGAGGTCGCCCGTGCCGTTGTGGGCGATCTCTACTTTCGACTCGTTGGAGTCCGCCTGGTACTGCACGACTGTCGCCTGCGAGGCGTTCGCGGTGAAGTTGGTGATGGTGCTACCCGTCTGGAGCTCGGTCGTCGTGGTTGTGTCGTCCGTCGCGCTCGTGTCGATGGTCGGCGCGGCGGCCATCGCGCCACCGCTGATGACCGACAGCGCCAGTGCGACTGCGAGCACGCTGCTAATCGCTTTTCGAGAGTTCATTGAGTTGTTGAAGGATGCGGTTGGTTAGTGGGCTGTACGTGCGCGGGGTCGGGAAGGGGAGGCGGAGGCACTCCTCCTCCGCTCCACCGTAGGTCTGATTGTTGGTAGGTCATGGATGGGTCTCCTCGAGCTCGATGTCTGGTAATGAGAATCTTTCAGTCTCTACGCGAGTGAATCAGCCGATACGTCTACACACAGAACTGCCCACTCCTACTCGTTTGCTCGTTGAACCTCAAACACGGTTCTCCCCTCGTTCACTTCGCCGTTGTTTGCCTTCGCAACGACAGTAAGCACCTGCCCTTCGAGGAGATACACTGATTGATTGATGGTAAGTGACTGTCGGTGATTTTGGCTCCCACTGAGATCATTCTCCGAGAACCGAACTTCGGATCCGTCGCGGTGGAGAGTGGCGTATATCTGATGGTCTGATGTTTGCCCTGTGAATTGCAGTGTGGCGTCGACATCGTACCAGCCCGTTGTGGGGGCAACGTAGCCATTATCTGGCTCTGAGAAAGCCCGCTCGAAGTCAGGAGCAACCGTGTCGAACGTCACCGTCTGCTCACTCCCGTCCATCGTTTGCGCTCCAAGTGAACTGCTCTTGAATATCCGAGCGTATGCTGACTTCGTAGCCGTTGGAACCGCGACCCCCAGTGACCAATCATGATTCTCGTCCTTTCCGTCAACAATCGCCATCGGCTCGCCGCCCCAGTCGCCCGCAAGAATGTCCATATGGTGCATCCCCGTCCGACGCCACGTACTCTCAATGAGTGAGTTGTCACCTCGAAGAATTGGGGACGTGTCCACCTCGGACCAACTAAACGACGACGTAGAGAGGTCAGTAATGCGGAACCAACGGACTTGCGTATTCGTCTGGTCCTCGATTGGCAATTCGATATGGTGAGGGTAGACGTGAGCACGGCCAGCGCCACCTTCCTCCGTCGAATCTGCCCCAATAGGGCTGTTGGCGTGTTCTGTCCACGATCGTCCCGTGATACTACGTCCTTCATCAGCGTACCACAGGGTTGCTTGGCCGTTCGTCGTCGTGATTAGATACCAACGGCCTTCCCACCAGATAGGCGTCGGGTCGCTGTTGGCCGCCCCTGTGAGAATCGTCTCTTGTAGCGTCGGAGACGGCGTTGAATCGAACCCGTCGAACGTGTATATCTGGACGCCATTGCCCGAGTGTGACGGGAGTAGATACCACTGGTCGTCGATTTTTCGAAACAGTGAGTAGGAGTAATTGACCCCATCGGCTTGCCCGTCGAGGACCGTCCCAGATTGATAGGACAGGGAATCGGGAGAGGGGCCTTTCCAGTAGCCGATATTCTGAGAGTAGCTCCCGTCGCCGTCGTCGTCATGCTTGATTTCGGCCAGGAGATGGATCGTCCCGTCGACTGCCCGCCAGAACGGGTCTGCAATGAATCTGACGTTGTTGAGGTCGGTTACGTCCGACGCAGACACAACAGGATTCGAGAGTTGCGGGTGTTCCTTCCACGCTGGCGAGCCACCGAACTCCCCACTCATCACGTCGTGGGGGTTGTTTTGCGAGAGGTCCGCCCGTGCGCTTCGCGTGGTGCGTGCTTGCTCTGTATGTAACGATTCGGTTTCGGACGGTGGGAGCTGATACCGCTCGTCTGATTCAGCGAGCTCACCGTCGTCGTTCTTTTCCGCTCTCGAAAGGTCTCGGTTGGACATGTACTGAAAACCTCCGTTAAATCTGGGTCGTCCGCTGCGTGTCGTCGATCGCCTCTGCCGCCCGCCCGACG
>NZ_RCDI01000010.1 GCF_003675875.1 Halostella limicola
CGAGGGGTACGTCCAGGGTAGGAGTGAAATCCTGTAATCCTGGACGGACCGCCGGTGGCGAAAGCGCCTCGAGAAGACGGATCCGACGGTGAGGGACGAAAGCTTGGGTCACGAACCGGATTAGATACCCGGGTAGTCCAAGCTGTAAACGATGCTCGCTAGGTGTGGCACAGGCTACGAGCCTGTGCTGTGCCGTAGGGAAGCCGAGAAGCGAGCCGCCTGGGAAGTACGTCTGCAAGGATGAAACTTAAAGGAATTGGCGGGGGAGCACTACAACCGGAGGAGCCTGCGGTTTAATTGGACTCAACGCCGGACATCTCACCAGCTCCGACAGTAGCAGTGACAGTCAGTGTGATGAGCTTACCAGAGCTACTGAGAGGAGGTGCATGGCCGCCGTCAGCTCGTACCGTGAGGCGTCCTGTTAAGTCAGGCAACGAGCGAGACCCGCATCCTTAATTGCCAGCATGGCCCTTGTGGCTGATGGGTACATTAGGGAGACTGCCGCTGCCAAAGCGGAGGAAGGAACGGGCAACGGTAGGTCAGTATGCCCCGAATGAGCTGGGCGACACGCGGGCTACAATGGCCGAGACAGTGGGACGCAACGCCGAGAGGCGACGCTAATCTCCTAAACTCGGTCGTAGTTCGGATTGAGGGCTGAAACTCGCCCTCATGAAGCTGGATTCGGTAGTAATCGCGCCTCAGCAGGGCGCGGTGAATACGTCCCTGCTCCTTGCACACACCGCCCGTCAAAGCACCCGAGTGAGGTCCGGATGAGGCCAGGACTCCTGGTCGAATCTGGGCTTCGCAAGGGGGCTTAAGTCGTAACAAGGTAGCCGTAGGGGAATCTGCGGCTGGATCACCTCCTAACGACCGAGACCACCCCGACGGGGTGGCTCACCACGGTCCGTCCTTCGACGACCACCGCCCGCCCGATCGGCCGGGCACCTCAGAACTACCAAGGCTAACACGGGCCCATAGCTCAGCGGTAGAGTGCCTCCTTTGCAAGGAGGATGCCCTGGGTTCGAATCCCAGTGGGTCCATGTACTTCGGAATCACCAGACGGGACCGACGCCCTTAAGTGGGCATCGCCCCGACGGTTGAATCCGAACGAACCGATGCACCAACCCGCGAAAGCGCGGTTGGGAAGGGTTGAGTGCGCCCCCGGTGACACCCTGGGGCGGACGATGAGGCCGTGTGTACGTGCAATCCAGACGTCCACTGGACCCGTTCTCCGGGTCACAGTGACATATATCGCACTACCAGCGAGGTAGTGCACCACAACGTGGCTACTGTGCCACCTGGTGGATAGCTCGGCTCGAGTGCCGATGAAGGACGTGCCAAGCTGCGATAAGCTCCAGGGACCCGCACGGAGGGTAAGAACTGGAGATTTCCGAATGGGAATCCCCTCGCAATTGCTTCGCGCAATGGGGAACGCCGGGAATTGAAACATCTCAGTACCGGCAGGAAGAGAAACCAAACGGGATGTCGTTAGTAACGGCGAGTAAACGCGACACAGTCCAAACCGAAGCCTTCGGGCAATGTGGTGTTCGGACTGACCCCCATCATCGGACCGTCTACATGAAGTCTCCTGGAACGGAGCGTGATACAGGGTGACAACCCCGTAATGTAGACCAGTACGATGTGAGTCAGCTCCAGAGTATCGGGGGTTGGATATCCCTCGTGAATACGGCCGGCATTGACGGCTAAGACTAAATACATCTCGAGACCGATAGCGAACAAGTAGCGTGAGCGAACGCTGAAAAGCACCCCACAACGGGAGGTGCAATAGGGCTTGAAATCAGGTGGCGATCGAGCGACGGGGCATACAAGGTCCCCCGAAAAATGACCCAGGCGCGAGCCTGCAGTAAGAATCGGAGGAAGCCGATGTTCCGTCGTACGTTTTGAAAAACGAACCAGGGAGTGTGTCTGAATGGCAAGTCTAACCTGAGTATCAGGGAAGGCGCAGGGAAACCGACATGGTCGCAGGGCTCTGCCCCAGGACCGCCGTGTTCAAGCGCGGGGAGTCATTCGGACACGACCCGAAACCGGACGATCTATGCGTGGGCAAGGTGAAGCGTGCCGAAAGGCACGTGGAAGCCTGCTAGAGTTGGTGTCCTACAATACCCTCTCGTGACCTACGTATAGGGGTGAAAGGCCCATCGAGTCCGGCAACAGCTGGTTCCAACCGAAACATGTCGAAGCATGACCTCTGCCGAGGTAGTTCGTGAGGTAGAGACACTGATTGGGAGACCCAACTCCGAGAGGAGTTGGCCTCCCTGTCAAACTCCGAACTTACGAACGCCGCTGACGCAGGGAGTCCGGTGTGCGGGGTAAGCCTGTGCACCATGAGGGAGACAACCCAGAGCCGGGTTAAGGTCCCCAAGTGTGGATTAAGTGCGATCGAAGGTGGTCTCGAGCCCTAAACAGCCGGGAGGTGAGCTTAGAAGCAGCTACCCTCTAAGAAAAGCGTAACAGCTTACCGGCCGAGGTTCGAGGCGCCCAAAATGATCGGGGCTCAAATCCACCACCGAGACCTGGCGGCGCCAGTCACATGGCGATCCAGTAGGTTGGCGTTCTGTTCGGGTGGAAGCACGGGCGAGAGCTCGCGTGGACCGTCCAGTAACGAAAATCCTGGTCATAGTAGCAGCGTTAGTCGGGTTAGAACCCCGACGGCCGAACGAGCAAGGGTTCCTCGGCAATGCTGATCAGCCGAGGGTTAGCCGATCCTAAGTCTCACCGTAAGTCGAATGAGACAACAGGGAAACTGGTTAATATTCCAGTGCCATCATGCAGTGAAACCGACGCTTTGGGGTCGCCTGAGCCGGGCTATCGCCCGGTCGAACCGTCAAACTCCGTGGACGCCGTAATGGCAGGAAGCGGACGAACGGCGGGATAGGGAAACTCAGGTCAACCTAGAGCCCGTGAAAAGGGAGCATGATGTTCGTACCAAGAACCGACACAGGTGCTCGTGGCGGCGAAAGCCAAGGCCTGTCGGGAGCAACCGACGTTAGGGAATTCGGCAAGCTAGTCCCGTACGTTCGCAATAAGGGATGCCTGCCTCCGACGAGGCAGGTCGCAGTGACTCGGACGCTCCGACTGTCTAGTAACAACATAGGTGACCGCAAATCCGTAAGGACTCGTACGGTCACTGAATCCTGCCCAGTGCGGGTATCTGAACACCCAGTACAATGGGGCGAAGGACCCGTTAACGGCGGGGGTAACTATGACCCTCTTAAGGTAGCGTAGTACCTTGCCGCTTCAGTAGCGGCTTGCATGAATGGATCAACGAGAGCGTCACTGTCCCAACGTTGGGCCCGGTGAACTGTACGTTCCAGTGCGGAGTCTGGAGACCCCCAAGGGGAAGCGAAGACCCTATAGAGCTTTACTGCAGGCTGTCGCTGGGACACGGTCGCTAATGTGCAGCATAGGTAGGAGTCGATACACAGGTGCGCGCGCCAGCGCGTCGCCGAGACAGCATTGAAATACTACCCGTTAGTGACTGTGACCCTCACTCCGGGAGGAGGACACCGGTAGCCGGGCAGTTTGACTGGGGCGGTACGCGCTTGAAAAGATATCGAGCGCGCCCCAAGATTTCCTCATCCGGGTCGGAGACCCGGAACTGAGCGCAAGAGCATAAGGAAGTCTGACAGTGACATTCCCAACGAGTGTCGCTGACGCGAAAGCGTGGTCTAGCGAACCAATCAGCCTGCTTGATGCGGGCGATTGATGACAGAAAAGCTACCTTAGGGATAACAGAGTCGTCACTCGCAAGAGCACATATCGACCGAGTGGCTTGCTACCTCGATGTCGGTTCCCTCCATCCTGCCCGTGCAGAAGCGGGCAAGGGTGAGGTTGTTCGCCTATTAAAGGAGGTCGTGAGCTGGGTTTAGACCGTCGTGAGACAGGTCGGCTGCTATCTATTGGGGGTGTCACGGAACCTGACGGGAACGATCGTATAGTACGAGAGGAACTCCGATTGGTCACCACTGGTGTACCGGTTGTCCGAGAGGGCACGCGCCGGGCAGCCACGTGACACGGGGTAAGAGCTGAACGCATCTAAGCTCGAAACCCACCTGGAAAAGAGGTTCCACCATAGGTCACCCGTAGAAGACGGGTTCGATAGACTCGGGGTGTACGCGCCAAGGCAACGAGGCGTTCAGCCCGCGAGCACTAACAGACCAACGCCACACACTCATCGCACTGTACCCACAGAACGGGTCCAGGCGTCAACTGGATTGCACGTACACCACGGCTTCATGCCACCG